>CAZFXH010000240.1:0-1748 GCA_964522905.1 uncultured Anaerolineaceae bacterium | reverse complement strand
GGACCGTCTGGCCCGCCACCGGCCTCGATGGCCGCCCCGATCTCGGTCTCGGTCATGCCGAACTTGGCGGCGCCCGACCCGACGGCGAGTCCGTCATGGGTCTCGGGGGCGACGTCCGGGTTGAGTCGGTACAGCACGTCCTGGCGGAGTCCGGGCCGTCCCGTGCGACGGAGGGCCGCTGCGAGCGCCTCGGCCTCTTCGGGCGACTCGATCGCGACCCATCGCAGCGGTGAGCCGCCGGCCGCCGCCTTGGCGGCCTCGCGCAGGTCCGCCGGCGTCTTGCCGACACCTTCCAGGGTGATCCGGTCGTTGGGCAGGCCGGCGCGACCCGCGAGCGCCCATTCCCCGCGCGAGACGACGTTCGCCCCGAACCCACGCGCCGCGACCTGCGCGATGACGGCGGGGACGTCATTCGCCTTGACCGAGTACTGGCGCACGATCGGGTCCGGGAACGCGTCGCGCACGGCCGCACAGGCGGATCCCAGCGTGGCGAGGTCCGTCACGAAGAGTGGCGTGCCGAAGCGGCGCGCCGCGCCGCGTAACGAGTCCCGAAGGGCCGCCTCAGTCGGGGACGACAAGCCGGATGACGGTGGAGATGATGCTCAACACGACCGCGCCCACGATGGCCGCGACGAGCGTGTCGGCGGTCAGCAGGTCCGGCGGGAAGTCGCCGACCGTCAGCGGGAACCCGGCGAGACCCGACACCCACGCGGTCAAGAGCAGCAGCGCCGCGTTCACGAGGAACCCGACGAGTCCCATCGTCATGAACGAGATCGGGAGCGTGGCGGTCTTGACGATGGGTCCGATCAACCCGTTGATGACCCCGAAGATGACCGCGATCACGAGGAGCCCGACGATCCCGCCGCTGTAGCTGAACATGCCGGGCAGCAGCATCACGAGGATGTAGAACGCAACGGCCGTCACGACCGTACCGACGACGAAGCCTCTCACGACACGTCCTCCTGGATGGGCGATGGCGGTATGCGCGGAGGATAGTCCCCTCAGCGCAGCAGGAATCCCCGGCCGAGCGGATCGCGTTCGTCGAGGGTGAACGTGTGCTCCCCGGTCCGGAACGCAGTGCCCTCCACCTCGGTGATCACGGTCGCGTGGCTGCCGATCGTGGACCCCGTTTCCACGACGCGACCATCGAACGCCGAATCGACGATCGAACGGTGGTGGAGCGCGTGCCCGATGCCGATCTCCCCGCGGTCGTGGAGGATCGCCAGCCGCGCCGACGTGCCCGAGCCGCACGGTGAGCGGTCGATCTCGCCGTCGGCGAAGACCGTGACGTTGCGCTGGTGGACGGGTCCGTCCGGGGCCGGGGGGTCGCCGATGGGTTCCCAGAAGATCACGCCGTAGACGCCCTGGAGCTCGGGCTCATCGGGATGGACCACCTCGACGGCGCCCTCCAGCGTGGGGCGAAGCTCTCGCTGGAGGGCGATCAGCTCGGGGAGGGCTCGCGGCTCGACGTGCAGCCCGAGCTCGCGGACGTCCATGGACCCGTAGAACGCCCCGCCGAACGCGACGTCGAGTGTCAGCGGACCTCGGCTCGTCTCGACCTCGACGTCACGCGCGAGCACGAACGATGGGACATTTCGGAAGCGCACGGCCACGACCCGGCCCGTGTCGTCCAACCGCGCCGTACACGGGAGGCGGCCCGACGGGACGTCGACCGTCACGTCCACCTTGCCGGCGCCCGGCTCGATCGGGACACGACCGCTGTCGATCGCCCAGGTCACGAGCGCGAT
>CAZFXH010000239.1:0-2726 GCA_964522905.1 uncultured Anaerolineaceae bacterium | reverse complement strand
CGTCGCGATGGGGAAGGGCGCGGTCGGCGCGGTCGCCGCTGTCGACGGCGCGACCACCGGTGACGATGCAGGCGTAGCCACCGTCGATCCGACCGGGGGCGAATCCCCGCTTCCGCCCGGCGTCGAGGAACATGCCGCCAGTGTGACCACCAGAGCCACGGCGATGACTCTTCCAGGCCTGATGATCACGTCATCCACCTTCCGGCGTCGATCCATCGGCCGCTCATGTGTCGCCGTCACGGCGCGTGGAACTCGAGGGAGTCCAGGACCGGCGCCGCCGCCTCCACCACCTGCTCGAAGACCTCCTCCGCTGCGACGATCGCGATGGACAGGGTCCGAGCCGACCCTCCCGGGAGGTCGAGCAGGTAGAGGCGCATCCGCGTCCCGTCGGTCAGCCAGGTCTTCTCGACGACCACCGGAGGCCCGTCGTACTGGGCGCAGCCCGCTCCCGGGGCGAGCGTCACGTCGATCTGCAGGGCGTCGACCCCCCCGACGCGCACCGCCACCGGAGCGGTCGCCTCGAGGTCGGGGTCGGATCGGATGCTCCGGGCGAGCGCCGCTGCATCGGCGGGCGCCGAGCCAGGCGCGCAGCCCGGCGCGACCGGCAGGGGATCGGCCGCGATCCGCATCCAGCTGCGGTCGAACGTGAGGAACAGGGATCCCGCGCTATCGCCTCCGCCCTCGTCCCAGGGCGGGGCGGCGGCGAAGGTCACCCCGCCCTCGAGGAAGCTGTACGGCACGGGAACCGACTGTCCGTTCTCGGTCGTCGGGAAGTCGGTCGTCTCGAAGGGGACGCCGTACATGAGCCCGAGGCGCCCGTCCTCCTGGCGGACGGCGACGAAGGTCTGCTCGACCTCGCTGCCGTCCTCGGCGAACAGGTGGATCCTGAACTCGATCCAGCCGGCGGGCCACACGGGGCCTTGCCGGCGATCGAAGTCGTACCGCTCGTAGGGAGATCCGCCCGTCGTGGCGTACATGACCGGCACCTCTCGGTCGTCCCAGCCATCCGGGTGGCGGTGCACGTATCGCTCCGCACCCTCGCCATCCACCCGGGCTCCGAGGAACGCCTGCAGGAGCTCGGTGACCGCGGCGTCGGAGGGCGGCGCCACCTGCTCGACCTGCTGCAACTGCCAATGTGGGTACAGGTGCTCGTAGAAGGTGCCCGGCTCGGCGGGCTGCAGCATCTCCCATCCGGTGATCGCCCAGATCCCGGAAGGACCGCGGAGCCCGGGCTGATCCAGATCGATCCTCACCGTCTCGTACCGGAAGTCGTCGATCGTCGGCGCGCATCCGCTGACGTCGGCGGGCATGTCCGGGTACAGCGGGTTCGTCCGGCCCGGCGCGCAACGGATCAGCATGACCTCGTTGTACGGACCTCCGGATGCCCCGGCGAACACCCCCGAACTCCCGACGCCCCACTCCTCCCAGCCGAGCCCCTCCCGAAGGAATCGCTCGACGATCTCGGAATCCCAGGGATAGAGGCTGTCGTCGGAGGCCAGGCGCGGGTCGACCTGCCAGGTGTAGCGGGGGTCCCCGGCGTCGGCGAGCTTCTGCGCCTCGATGACGTCCTGGTAGCTCGTCTGCGGCCACATCTGGCCCGAGGCCGCCGGCGCGGGGCTCGGCGCCTCGGCGCCTTCCCGCACCCACACGCCGCCGAGGCTGTCCGAAAGGGTGTCGGTTCCGGGGTCGAGGATCAGGGTCCAATCTCGGAGGGTCTCGTCCAGCGGCGGAGTGCCGGGGTTCTCGCCCCCGGCGTCGCACGTGTACACCGGCGCGGGGATCACGAGCGTGGTGCCGTCCTCGATCCGACCGCTCCCCGTCATCGTCGAAGCCAAGCCCTCGCACCGCGGCGCGAAGTCGTCCGTCACCACGATCTCGACGGCGTCGTCGGCGGAGACCCGGACGATCATCGTCTGCGTGCCGCCGTCGCTCGTGGAGACCCAGGTGCCCTCGAAGTCCTTCCGCGGATCGCTCGCGGGCGTGCCCTCGGATCCGAGGAGCCGGACGAACCCGACCGCCGCGAGCGCGAACACCGCGATGCCGAGCACGCCGGCCGCGGCCCGCTGGTTCCGGCGCTTGCGGTCGCGTCGCGCGAGCACGCGGTCGAAGGCATCCGGCGTCGGCTCGAAGCCGCCGACACCACGGCGCAGCAGTTCCTTCGTCTCGCTCACGATGTCTCTCCCAACGCGTCGCGGAGCGCGGAGCGAGCCCGGTGTAACCGCACCCGAACGCTCGCCGGCTTGAGATCGAGCACACGCCCGGCCTCGGCGGTGTCCATGTCGAGCCAGTCCACGAGGATCAGCGCAGCTCGCAGCCCGTCGGGGAGCTCCTGGAGCGCTCGGTGCACGTCGTGGCGGTCGCTCGCCGCGGGCCCGATGTCGGCGACCGGGACCGAGGCGAAGCGTCGCTTGGCGCGGACGGCCAACCGCCGGATCCGCTTCCGTTGAAGGTTGAGGGCGGTGCGGTACGCGTATCCGGCCGGTGAGTCCATCGCGCCGACCCGGTCCCACCGCTCGAGCACCCTGGTCATCGTCTCCTGCGCGAGCTCCTCCGCCTCGAACGCGTCACCGACCAGCAGGACGAGGGCCTGACAGAGCGAGCGGTACTCGGCTCGGAAGAACGACTCGAAGTCCAGGGCCACCGTCCGTGCCTCATCCGGCAGGGTCATCTCGCGCACGTCGGACCATGAACCCCTCAAGGAGGACGAGCGTTACGAGGACTCCAGC
>CAZFXH010000238.1:0-1509 GCA_964522905.1 uncultured Anaerolineaceae bacterium | reverse complement strand
TGGCCGGGCTCGTAGGTCGCGGCATCCCAGAAGCGCGAAGAATCGGGGGTCAGCGCCTCGTCGATGAGGATCAGCTGGTCCTCGATCAGGCGATCGTGCCGATCCTCGGGCCGTCGGCCCAGGGGCGGGCGCGTCCTGCGCTCGATCTGCTCGGCTTCCGGACCGACCGGGGCCCGATCGAGATCCGGGCGATTCCCCAGCCCGAACTCGAACTTCGTGTCGGCCACGAGGATCCCGGCACGCGCCGCGATCGCCGTGGCATATCGATACAGCGAGATCGCACGATCGCGCATGACCTCGGCCATCGGTCCCGCGTACTCGGGTGGGCTGTCGAAGTTTCGGGCGATGTGCTCCACCATCGTGTCGAAGTCGATGTTCTCGTCGTGCTCGCCCTGCTCGGCCTTCGTGGCCGGCGTGAAGATCGGTTGGGGCAGCCGATCGCTCTCGCGGAGGCCAGAGGGCAGCGCAGCACCGCACACCGTTCCGTGTTCGCGGTACTCCTTCCAGGCCGATCCAGCCAGGTAGCCGCGGACGACCGCCTCGATCGGCACGACCTGGGCGCGCTGGCAGATCATCACGCGGCCGCGCCATTCCTCGAACGAGCCGATCGCGACGGGACCGGCCGGGCCGTCGGGGCGGTCCGACAAGGACACCTCGTAGGCGTCGCGGATGATCGCGAGATCGACGTCGAGCAGGTGGTTCTGCACGATCCCCTCGGTCTCGCGGAACCAGAAGCGTGATAGCCCGGTCAGCACGCGACCCTTGTCCGGGATCTCCGTCGGGAGGACGACGTCGAACGCACTGATCCGGTCCGATGCCACGAGCAACAGGCGCCCATCGGGCAGGTCGTACAGGTCGCGGACCTTGCCCGAACGCAGGAACTGCTCAGCGGTCAGCATCGGAGACCTCGGCGGGGGTGGGATCGGACGGCGTCAGGGTGGTCGGCACGGCCGGCGCCCATGGCGAGGTCGCAGGGATCGTGTCCAGTCGGGCGATGACGGTGTGGACGTTGCGCAGGAACGTGCGCTCGTCGAAGCACGCGTCGAGGTCGGCCAGGGACAGGCGCTGGGCCACGACCGGGTCGAGCGCCAGCAGGTCGCGCAACGGCGCCCGCTCATCGGCGGCGCGCAGGGCCGCGCGCTGGACGATCGCGTAGGCCTCCTCGCGCCCGATGCCGGCCTTCTCGACCAGGGCCACGAGGACCCGGCTGCTGGCGTGCAGGCCGAGGCCGCGCGAGATGTTCTCGCGCATCCGCTCGGAGCGGACGACAAGGCCTTCGAGGAGGACGGCCATGCGCACGAGCATGTAGTCGAGCAGGATCGTCGCGTCCGGCAGGATCACCCGTTCCGCGCTCGAGTGGCTGATGTCGCGCTCGTGCCAGAGCGGCTGGTTCTCGAGCGCGGTGTGGGCGTAGCCGCGCAGCAGCCGCGCGAGCCCGGAGATCCGCTCCGAAACGATCGGGTTGCGCTTGTGGGGCATCGCGGACGAGCCCTTCTGGCCGGTCTTGAA
>CAZFXH010000237.1:0-6015 GCA_964522905.1 uncultured Anaerolineaceae bacterium | reverse complement strand
ACGAGCACGCTGCCGTCGGGCAGGAGGGTCGCCGTGTGGCCGGCCCGGGCCGAGCCCGTGCTCGCGACGGCGCTCCAACTGCCGCTGGCGGGGTCATACAGCTCGGCAGAGGCCAGCGGGATGTGGGCGTCGTCGCCGATCGGTGGCCCCTCGCCGTCGTAGCCTCCGACCACGAGCACACTGCCGTCGCGCAGCAACGTGGCGGTATGGCCCACGCGGGCCACGGTCATGCTCCCGGTGGCGGTCCAGGTCGGCGCCCTGGCAGGGATCGAGGCGGATGGCGACGACGCGAGCGACGAGGACGGGGACGCCGACGCGGAGTGCGACGCAGGCGTCGGCGTCATCGATGGCGTGGAAATCGAAGCCGAACTCGGGGCAGACGCGCAGGCAGCGACGAGCAGGCCGACGACGATGGTCGTTGCGATGGGTGATGGCGTGATGGGCATCGAGGTGTTTTCCTGACGGAGTCTGACGACAGGGAGACGTGCGTGGAGGACGCTTGCTACGCTCCAAACCTGTCGCCCTGCCGACACCGTGAGTCGCAACTCGGCGCTCCATCGGTCCCTACGATGTACCGGTGAACCCGCACCTTCGACCGATGACGACCGCCGACCCCGAGCCCGCCGCCGCGGCCATCCTTGCCGCCGACTGGGGAGATCGGCGGGCGTGGTTCGAGTTCGCCGTTGCGCACCCGGAGTGCCGCGCCTTCGTGGCGGAGGATGAAGACGGGGAGATCGTCGGCACCGGGATCGTGACGATCAATGGACCCGTTGCCTGGATCGGGACGATCTTCGTCGCGCCCTCGGTGCGGGGGCGTGGGCTCGGACGCGCGCTCACGGAGGCGCCGATCGCCGAGGCGGAGCGGGCCGGGTGCCAAACGCTCGTGCTTGTGGCCACGAGCGCTGGGCAGCCGCTCTACGAACGGCTCGGATTCTCCGTGCAGACGTGGTACCGGACGATGGAAGCGCCGGGCCTGGCCGACGCCTCTGACGATGACGGCAGACGCGTCGTCCGGGCATTTCAGGTCGACGACCTCGACGCCATGGCCGATCTCGACCGCGCGGCCACCGGTGAGGACCGGCGGCACCTCCTCGCCGCCTTCGCAAGCCCGGACACGACCAAGGTCGTGACCCAAGCCCCCGATCGACCGACAGGTTTCGTCATCCGGGCCCCATGGGGCGGCGGCGCGACGATCGCCCCTCGCCCCGAAGATGCGCTCGCGATCCTGCGCGCCCGTCGTCTCGCGGCCGGCCCCGACAAGCACGTTCGCGCCGGGATCCTCCTCGAGAACGAGGCCGGCGGCGCAGCACTCATCGCCGACGGCTGGACGGAAGCGTGGCGCGCCCCACGCCTGGTCCGTGGCAGGCCGCTCGAATGGCATCCCGACCACATCTGGGGGCAGTTCAACCACGCGCTCGGTTGACGATGGGATCTCTCGCTACGTCGGTCTGCGCACGGCCACTGGCCCAAGAGTCCTGCCGGCGGGGGCCGGACGGATGGGGACTGGTCCGACCACCCACGGCTCGTCCATGCTTGGTCCACTCACCCAGGCAATGTTTGTCAGGAGGTCGCCCCGCGCATGTGGTCCACGTTCGACCGAACGCGTCGTCGCCTCCTGCGCGTCGCCCGAGACCCTGTCGCACCCGTCACGACGCCCGCGAACGACCCGACCGGGGTCGGGGCGGCGACCGGCGAGGTCGTCATCGCCATCGGGCGTCCCGAGTTCGATCGCCTGGGAGTGGCGCTGCAGGCCGTCCTGGGCAGGGGCGCCGTCCGGCCCGACACGCCCGACCTCCTCGAGGCGGCCCTGGCCGATGCCATCGCGGGTCTCGGCGCGAGCGGGCGGGCCGAGGTCGCACGCCGACCGGCCGCCCTGTATACGCCAGAGGCCTGGCAGGTCCACCTCACCGCCGCAGATCCGGTCATCGAGACAGCCATCCGCCGAGCCATCCGGGAAGGGGTATTCGCCGCATGATCGCCGTCAGCTGCCTCCAGTGCGGCACGCCCGCCATCCGTGACGACGCCACGTTCTGCCGTCGCTGCGGGCTCCCGTACGGCGACGCGCCGAGAGCCACCGCCGAGCTGCCGACGTGCCCGACCTGCTACCTCACCGTCGACGACGACGGTCGCACGAACAGCCTGGACCTGCCCGGCCTGCGCGTCGACCTGCGCCGTCACATGGGTGAGCACGACCGTCATCCGGTCGGCGACGACGACTGGCTCGAGACCCTGCGCGAGGGCGACAAGTTGCGTTGGGGGCGCTGGACCGCCCCGTTCGATACCGTCCGCCGCTACCTGGTCACGGGTCAGGTCGACGCCGGGCGCAACCGCAAGCTCGCGCACGACATGATCGTGACCGCGATGACCCAGATCAACCGGTTCGGGAAGAACGCCACGATCTTCGGCGACCAGCCCGAATGGCAGGCCGCGCGGACCGCGGTCAGCGAGCTGATGGAGCACTACGCCAAGGGCCGACGCTAGGTCGGCTCGCCGGCGAGGAGCCGGCGGAACCCCGCTTCATCCAGGATCGGGACGCCGAGCTCTTGGGCCTTCGTGAGTTTGGAGCCCGCTGATTCGCCGGCCACGACGTAGTCCGTCTTCTTCGACACGGAACCCGCAGGCTTGCCGCCGGCGGCCCGGATCGCGTCCTCGGCCTCCGGGCGACTGAACCCTTCGAGGGTTCCGGTCACCACCACCGACTTGCCGGCCAGCGGGCCGGCCTCGACCGCGGCGCCCGGAGGCGGCACGTCCGGGCGTTCGGGCACGACGCCTGCCTCGACGAGCTCGTGCAGGGCGCCGGCCGTCGCCGGATCGGCGAAGTAGCGGCCGATCGCGGCCGCCACGAGCGGCCCGATGCCCTCGACCTCGGTCAGCGTGTCGGGCTCGTCGGTTGCGATCCGGCGCAGCTCGGTGTCGACGGCCGCGAACCACGGGTCGGGCACCGTATCGCCCGAGGGCGGTGGGTAGTCCTCGGGCTGCACCCTTGTCGCGAGCCAGCGCGCGAGGTCGATCGCGGTCGATTCACCGACCTGTGGCATGCCGAGCCCGTTGAGCACGCGGGCGAGGGGCCGGCCGACTCGGGCGAGCGCGATCCGGCCATGCAGGTTCTCGGCGCTCTTCTGGGCGAACCGCTCGAGCGACATCAGGTCGTCGACCGTCAACCGGAAGAAGTCGGCGCGGGACTTCACGAGGCCACGCTCCAGCAGCTGGCTCAGCACCACCCAGCCCGCGCCCTCGATGTCCATCCCGCCGCGCCCCACGAAATGGCCGAACTCCTGGGACAGCCGCGCCGGGCACGCCACATTGGGGCAGTAGATCCGAACCGCGCCTTCGTCCTGGACGACCTTCGTACCGCAGACCGGGCAGGTCGCCGGCATCTCGAACTCGCGCTCGTTGCCGGTGCGCTTGTCGACGAGCGGCCGGACGACCTCGGGGATGACGTCGCCGGCCTTCTGGAGGATGACCCGGTCGCCGATACGGATGTCCTTGCGGCGCACCTCGTCGAGGTTGTGGAGCGTGGCCCGCGCGACCGTGGAGCCAGCCACCTTGACCGGCGTGAGGTGGGCGACCGGCGTGAGCGTCCCCGTGCGGCCGACGTACGCCACGATGTCCTCGAGTGTCGTCTCGACCTGTTCGGGCGGGAACTTGTAGGCGATCGCCCAACGCGGGGCGCGGCTGACCATGCCGAGCCGCTCCTGGTGATCGAAGCGGTCCACCTTCACGACCACCCCATCGGTTTCGTACGGCAGCTTGTGACGCTCCTCCCGCCAGCGTTCCGTGAAATCGATGACTCCCTCGATGTCGAAACCCGCCTCGTGCTCCGGGTTGGCCGGCAACCCAAGCGCATCGAGGCGGTCGAGCGCCGCCGATTGCGACTCGATCGACCCGTCACCCTCCTCCAGGAGCTGGTACACCCACGTCGAGAGGAGGCGGCTGGCCGTGACGGCCGGGTCCTTCTGGCGGAGCGAGCCTGCGCCGCTGTTGCGGGGGTTGGCGTACAGCGGCAGGCCGGCTTCCTCGCGCTCGGCGTTGATGCGCGCGAACTCCGCCTTCGGCATGAAGACCTCGCCGCGGACATCGGCCGTGGCCCGTTCCTTGAGCCTGGCAGGGACCGCCGAGATCGTGCGGAGGTTGGCGGTCACGTCCTCGCCCGTCGTGCCGTCGCCACGGGTCGCCCCCTGGACGAATCGGCCGCGCTCGTAGCGCAGGGTGATCGCGAGGCCGTCGATCTTGAGCTCGGCGACATAGCGGAGGTCGGGTGCCGGCTCCGGCGCAGCGGGCAGGCCAAGGCCACGTCGCACGCGGGCATCGAACGCGCGCAGCTCGTCATGGCTGAACGCATTGGACAAGCTGAGCATCGGCCGGCGGTGGCGGACCTCCGAGAAGACCTCGCCGCTGGGGGCACCACCCACGCGCTGGGTCGGCGAATCGTCGGTGATCAGCTCCGGGTACGCCGTCTCGAGAGCGACGAGCTCGCGAAAGAGCTGGTCGTACTCGGCATCGGACAGCTCGGGGGCATCCTTCGCGTGGTACAGCTCGTTCGCCCGGTCCACCGCCGCGGCGAGCTCCTGGTGGCGCGCGGTCGCGGCCGCGATGTCGAGCGCCGACGCGGCCTCGACCAGTGCCGGGTCGACGGGCGGGAGCTGGATGGTCACCGGTCGGAGCGCACGGACCCGGGGACGACATGCGCGGGGCGGATGTCAGCCGGGGTCGGCGCGCCCAGAAGGGCCAGGACGATCTCGAACTCCTCGCGCAGGATCTCGAGCGCACGGCCGACGCCCGCCTGACCGCCCGCCGCGAGCGCCCAAAGGATCGGCCGGCCCAGCAGGACGCCACGCGCCCCAAGGGCGATCGCGATCGCGATGTCGACCCCGCGTCGCACGCCACCATCCACCCAGACCTCCGTGCGACCGTCGACGGCCCCGACGATGGACGCGAGCACCTCGACCGGGGCCTGGACCCGGTCGAGCTGGCGGGCGCCATGGTTGCTGACGATGATGGCGTCCACGCCGTGCTCCGCAGCGAGCGCTGCATCCTCCGCGGTCATGATCCCTTTGAGGACCAGGGGCAGGGACGACCACGTGCGGAGGGTCGCCAGGTCGCTCCACGAGAGACCGGTCAGGATCTGGTCCTCGAGCAGGTCGAATCCATCCGCATGGACCCCGCCCGCGTGCGTTGCGTCGAAGCCCGCCATCGCAAAGTTGCCGTGGGGGCCCGTCAACTCGAATCCGGAGCGCCGATCCCGCTCGCGGTAGCCCAGCAGCGGCAGGTCGACGGTCAGGACGATCGCGCCGTAGCCCGCGGCCTCCGCGCGTCGGACCAGCTCGCGGGTGCGGCCTGGTTCAGCCTGTACGTAGAGCTGGAACCAGCGGACGCCATCCGGTGCCGCCTGGGCGACCTCCTCCATCGAGCAGGTCGACATCGTCGAGAGGATGAACGGCACGCCGGCAGCCGCCGAGGCGCGGGCGGTGGCCGCCTCGGCATCGGGGTGCGCCAGCCCGTGGGCCGCCATCGGGGCGACCGCCAGCGGGAGCGCGGACGGCTGGCCCAACATCGTCGTCGACGGGTCGATCCGCGACACGTCGACGAGCACACGCGGCCGCAGGCGACGCGTGCGCCACGCGGCTTCGTTGTCGGCCAGGCTGAGCTCGTCCCACGATCCCCCGGCGACGTAGTCGAAGGCCGCCGGGTCCATGGCGAGCCGCGCGAGCGGCTCGAAGTCGGCCAAAGAGACGATGCCGCCAAGGGCAGCAGCAGGATCGGTCAACCGAGACCAGTCCATCGGGGATCCTTCGGAACGATGATCAATCGAGCCATGGGATGACCTCGGCAGGGTGCGCCGGCGGCAGCCGGAATATCGTCGCTCGGGCAGTCGCGCTGACCATGGGGTCCGGCTTTCTACCGGCGAGCAGGTCCTGCGGCAGGTTCGGGAACACACCCCGCACCTGGTCGACGTCCATCGGCTCGGGGCCGCATCGGAGGAAGAGACAGGCCGACAGGGTTGGCGCCATCAGT
>CAZFXH010000236.1:0-2514 GCA_964522905.1 uncultured Anaerolineaceae bacterium | reverse complement strand
ACTCATGACGACGATCACGGTGTTGACCGGGTCCGTGTAGAAGAATCGCCCCAGCAGGAATCGGCGGAGGCCGGGGACCTCGGCCGTGTGGCGGATCGTCGTCCTCAGTTGCGACCATGACGCCAGCACGTCGCGCAGCTGGAACCGGTAGTCGCTGACCCGCGGTTCCTTGACGAAGACGAAGATCGGGATCGCAAAGACCGTGAACAGCCCCGCGGCCATGAGGAACGTGAGCGGTTCCGCCTCGGAGCCCGTGACGAGGATCAGGCCGGCGATCAGCAACGTCCCCAGGTAGCCGACTGCCACCCCGATGCCCGACATACGGCCCCGCGCCTCCGGCTTCGCGACGACGGGAAGCGTGGCGTCGTAGTAGATGAGCGCCGCCTGGTAGGCGAAGTTCGCGATCGCGAACAGTACGAGCCCGATCGCGGCGGCATCCGTGAGCGCGATCAAGGCGGTCGCGACGACCGTGATCGCGGTGAAGACCAGTAGGTATGGCAGCCGCCGACCTCCGCGGTCGCTCACGGCGCCCAGGATCGGCGACACGATCGCGTTGAGCAGGACGCTCACCGCGGCCGCCACCCCGAACCAGAACTGCCCGTCCGCGGGACCGAGGCGGTCGATCGCCCACAGGCCCATCGCGTACGACACGACCGCGTACGTGAAGATCGTGTTGGCAAGGTCGTACAGCGCCCAGGCCACCGGGACGACCGCGCGGCCACTCGGCGTCAGCCCGGCAAGGCCGCCGACGCGGGGAGCGAGACCGCGGGACGGGGCGGCAGGGGCCACGAGCGGGATGATACGCGGCCGCAGGAGGGCTACGATGCCCCAGATGGACGACGAGAACGCCATCCAGCTCGCGCGGGACCTCCGCCTCCAGTCGTTCGGTGCCGGCCGGTCGGACCGCATCGCGGAGCCGGTCGTGGAGCCGCTCTGGTCCGGGCTACGGGTCATCGCCGCGGCCCAAGGTGACGCGGGCGTGCTCCTCGACGATGGCGCGGAGCTGACCGAGCACGAGGAGCTCACCCAGGCCCTCGCCCAGACCGTGGCGGCCTCGGCGTCAGGCGTCATCCTCGACGCCTACGTGACCAAGCAGATCAGCGGCGAGGACACCGGCGTTCGGAGCGGCATCATGCCGATGCCGTCGGTCGGCAGGCTGCTCGCCCGCTCGCTCGTCGGGGGCCGTATCCTCGACAAGGCGCAGCAGCTCGAGGACGATCGAGCCGAACGTGCGGCCCAGCGGTTCGAGGAAGAAGACCCCGTCAACCTCGTGGCCGTCGACCTGCTCTGGCTTGACGGGGAGTGGCTGCTCGACGTCCCGCTCCTGGAGCGCAAGCGGCTCCTGTCCGCCGTCCTGCCGGGCGACCCGCTCGTGCGCGCGAGCATGTACGTCCGCCCACCGATCGAGACCTGGATCGGTTCCTGGCGTGCCCAGGGGTTCCGCGGCCTCGCATACAAGGCCGCGAATTCGCGCTATCGACCGGGCGAAGTGGCTCCGGACTGGATCACCACGCCCATGCCCCACCGCTGAGCGCGGTCCCGCCTCGCGCCAACCCCGGACCCCGCCCCGATACGCACCTGCAAGGCATCCCGCCCGTGTGGAGTGGTACGGTGGGCTCGATGCCCGAGACCGCCCTGACTCCGGCCGTGCGGGAACAGATCGCCCGACTCGGCGAAGCCGACATCATGGTCGGAATCCCAAGCTTCAAGAACGCAGCCACCATCGGCTACGTGGTGCGTGCGGCCCAGGCCGGCCTCGTCCAGTACTTCCCGGACCTGCGTCCCGTGGTCGTCAACTCCGACGCGGGCTCGCCCGACGGGACCGGCCGTGTCGTCGTCGATACCGAGCCGCCCGATTACGTCGAGCAGATCCTGCTCGTCCGCCCCAGCCACAAGCTCTCGCGGGTCAGCCTGACCTACCCCGAGATCGACGGCGTCGGTGGCAAGGGCGCCGCCCTGCGCACGATCTTCGAGATCGCCGCCGCGCTCAAGGTGCAGGCGCTCGTGGTGGTCGACTCGGACCTGCGGAGCATCGTGCCCGAATGGATCGAGCTATTGGCCGGACCGATCCTCAAGGGCGGGTATGACTTCGTCGCGCCGCTCTACGCCCGCTACAAGTACGACGGCACGATCACGAACACCGTCACCTATCCGCTGACCCGGGCGCTGTACGGCCATCGCATCCGGCAGCCGATCGGCGGCGACTTCGGGGTCAGCGGCGACCTCGTCCGGCATTACCTCACGCTCGACGACTGGACCGACGACGTCAGCAAGTTCGGCATCGACATCTGGATGACGACTTCGGCGCTGGCCGGCGGGTTCGCGGTCTGCCAGACGCGGCTCGGCGCCAAGATCCACGACCCCAAGGACCCGGGCTCCGACCTCGGGCCGATGTTCCGCCAGGTCGTGGGCACGATCCTGCGGCTGGCCGTGAAGCACGAGAACCACTGGCTCGAGATCACGGGCAGCCACGACGTCCCGGCGTACGGATTCGAGCGGATCATCGACCCGCCG
>CAZFXH010000235.1:0-13140 GCA_964522905.1 uncultured Anaerolineaceae bacterium | reverse complement strand
GTGCCGGCAAGCGCCCCCGGCTGCACGGTGATCGTGTGATAGGTGTCGACCGCCCAGTGACCGACCGGGACGATGGTCACCGCGGTGTCGTCGTCATTCCAGAGCAGCTCGACAGCGGTCGGCGGCTCGATGGCCAGCGCGGCTTCGACCGATGCGCGCTCCATCGGCGTCGAGAACCCGATGGTGGCTGCTGCCTGAAGCTCGACGCCGGTCCCGACAGAGGTGCGGAATGCCGCGGCGGTGAGGGGCACGATGTCGGTCGGCGGGGTGGCGGTCGTGAGGGTGGGCCGAACGAACGCCACGACCCCCAGACCGATCGCAGCGCCAAGGCCGAGCGCCGCGGTCGCGCGCACGATCCCCGGTCGCCGAAGGGCGGTGGAGCCGTAGACGACGGCCAGCACCGGGACGGCGAGGATCGCGATGATGAGCTTCCGCAATACAGATCCCTGACTGGGTCAGTGGGGAGCGGCGGGGAGACATCCGCACGGGCCGCTACGTCTCGTGGGGGCGTGACGCGTGACCGAGGGTAGCACTGACCCTGCCGGCCGGGCAACCCACCCACCCGTACCCCACTCGCTCATCGCAGGTTGATCCGGACCTGCTCTCCAAGCAGCGGACCGGCCGGACGATAGCGCCCGTGGATCCCCACCGCGAGGCCACGGCGCTCGAGCAGGACTAGCGCGGTCAGGACGGTCGAGACCGGCAGGTCCGTGACCGCGACCAGCTCGTCGACGGTGACGTGACCAGCAACCAGCTGGGCCGCGATCGCGCCCTCCACCCTCCCGAGCGACTGCGTCGTCGCCGCGGCGACCGCGTCCCGCATGCCGGCGATCGGTCGGGCGAAGCCGAGGTCCGCGATGAGCTGTGGGATTCCCGCCACGAGGTGGGCCTCGTGCTCCCATTCGCGCAGGAAGGCGAGGCTGCCGGCCGAAGCGGGCGCATCGAGAGCGCCCGGCACGAGGTAGCAGGGGCGACCCTGCTCCAGCGCCCAGGACGCGGTGATCAGCGCGCCGCTGCGCGCCGGCGCCTCCACGACGACGGTCGCGTCGCTCAGGCCGCTGATGATGCGGTTGCGCCTCGGGAAGGTGCCGTGACTGGGTTTCACGTCCGGAGCGAGCTCAGACACGATCGCACCCCCTGCGGCGATGATCGCCGCCGCCAACCGGGCGTGCGACCTGGGCGCAACGACGGCATGTCCGCCGCCGATGACCGCGACCGTGATGCCCCCGGCGCGGACCGTGGCCTCGTGCGCGGCGCCATCGATCCCGAAGGCGAGGCCGGACACGATCGTGGCGTCCGCGGCTACCAGGGCGGTTGTGATCCGGCCAGCCGTCGTCCGGCCGGCGGTGGTGGCGCGACGGGTCCCGACGATCGCGACGGCGCGCTCACGGGCGAGCGCCGCCGGGTCGCCAGTCACGAACAGGACGTGGGGCGGCATGGCGATCGAGGCCAGGCGCTCCGGGTAGGCCGGCTCCTCGACGGTCACCACGCGGACCCCGAGCGAGCGAACCCGGGCCACGATCCGATCGGCATCCTCGACCGCCGCGGCGATCGCCCGGGCGACGCTCGCTCCGATCGGGGCGGGACCACCCTGGTCGGCGCGGACGGACCGCGTCGCCATCAGACGCTCCACGCCCGAGGGACCGGCGGCGATCTCCATGATCGCGCGACCGGTCCCGAACTCGGCGAGCAGGGCCGCGAAGCCGACCGGGCCAAGGCCGTGGGCGCTGGTCAGGGCCGTCCAGGCGTCGCGCTCGGTGGCATACGGGTCGGGCGCGCCGGTCTCCATCACCTGCGGCGCGTCCGGCACCGGTCGCGGGCCAGCGGCAGCTGGGGTCCGCCCGGGCGGATCCCCGGGGGACCCGACGGCGATGCCACCGACCGCCGACGACGCCGCCCGGCCCGGCCCGACTCCCAGCATCAGGAAGCCAGTGCCTCGGCCGCGCGCGTCGCGGGCGAGCGGTACCACGCGGCCTCATCGAGGTGGACAGCCTCCACGTTCGTCGAGGCGTCGAGATCGGCGATCGTGCGTGCGACCCGGAGCAAGCGTTCCGTGCCGCGACCGGACGCGAGCTCGTCCTCGGCGAGAGCGACGACCCGGGCCGCCGCCGCGGGGGAAAGCCGGCAGACGCGTCGGAGCGTCCGTCCGCGCAATCGCCCGTTCAGGCTCCCGCGATCGAGCGCGGCCCTCGCGCGTGCCGCCGCGATGCGCGCGCCGACCGCAGCCGACCCCTCGGGGTCACGCACGGCCACGATCGATGCGGCCGACATCCGGGGCATCGTGACCCACAGGTCGATCCGATCCCGGAGCGGCCCCGAGACACGACGATCGTAGCGCTCCACATCGCCGGGTCTGCAGCGGCAGCGCCCCTCCGGCAACGAGCCGGCAAACCCGCACGGGCACGGGTTCATCGCTGCGATCAGCTGGAAGCGGGACGGGAAGGTCATGGAGCGACCGGCTCGCGCGATCACGACGCGCCCTTCCTCGAGCGGCTGCCGCAGCGCCTCCAGCACGTCACGATCGAACTCGGCGAGCTCGTCCAGGAACAGGATCCCCTGGTCGGCCCGGGTGATCTCGCCCGGCGTGATGTTGGGCCCGCCACCGACCATTGCGGCATACGACAGCGTGTGATGCGGCGACCTGAACGGGGGCCGGCGATGGAGCTCGCGCACCGGTCCCTCCCCTGCGGCCGACGCCACAATCGAGACGGACAGCGCTGCCGCGTCGTCGAGCGGTGGCAGCAGCCCGGGGATCGTCCGCGCCAGCAGTGTCTTGCCCACCCCGGGCGGACCGATCATGAGCATCCCGTGGCCGCCGGCCAGGGAGATCTCCAGCGCCCGCCGCGCCTCGAGCTGGCCACGCACCTCCGCAAGGTCCGGGACCGTGACACTGACGACCGCGTCGCCGGAGCGCGGCGGCGGCTCCGCGGCGGGTGTCGGACCCGAGATCGTCACGCGCGGCATCGCCACGAGCGCTCGGCGCGAACGCCGGCCGCGCACCGCGACCGAGGCCTCCGCCAGCGTAGCTGCGCCCACGACCTCCACGCCGTCCACGAGACGTGCCTCCTCCACGGCCGAGGCGGCGACGACGACCCGACGCACCCGCTGACGTGCGACCGCGGCGACCATCGGCAGGATGCCCGGGACCTGGCGCACCTCGCCACCCAGCCCCAGCTCGCCGACGAGCGCGACCGCCACCCGGTCCGCGCGCACCTGCTCCGAGCCGAGCAGGATGCCCATGGCCATCGCGAGATCCAGCGACGCCCCGGTCTTGCGCAGCTCTGCCGGCGCGAGATTGACCGTGATGCGGCGGGGCGGGAACACGAACCCGGCGTTGCGGATCGCACCGCGGACCCGTTCGCGCGCCTCCTGGACCGCGGTGTCCGCGAGGCCCACGATCGTGAAGCCCGGCAAGCCCGGCGCCACATCCACCTCGACCCGGATGAGCCGGCCGTCGAGACCATGGAGCGTGGCGGATGGGACGACAGCCAACATGGCGCCACCCTACCGGCGCCGGCTCACCCCGCCCTTATCGGCCGCTCACCGGCCGCTCACCTCAGCGCGCGGCGACCGTCTCCGCGGCCGCCTGCTTGTCCACGGCCCGGGCGAAGTGCAGCAACGACGCGCCGAGTGGCGAGTCGGCCTTCGTGAACATGAACGGCGCCCCGGAGTTCAGGGCGCTGATCGCCCCGCGGTACTCGTTCACGACCTGGTGGTCGATGGTCCGCTTCAGGGCACCCTCGGCGTTCTTCACGTTGATGCCGGTGAACGCATTCGATCGGTTGAGCACGAGCTGGACCTTGCTCGACGGGTAGCCGAGATGGTTCATCGTCTCGAGGATCAGGCGCACGTTCTTCAGACACGACAGATCGGCCGTCATCACTACGAAGACCGTCTCGGCCACCTCGAACACGCCGAGGTTCACGTCGTCCAGGCGCTTGTCCACGTCGACGAGGATGTAGTCGTACATCGTCGTCAGATGCTCGGTGATGATCGGCAGGTGCTCGGGGCGGACCAGCTCGGCGGTCTCGGGCGACGGCGGCGCCAGCAGCAGGTCGACACCCGAATCGTGCTTGACCAGGACCTGGCGGATGAAATCGGCGTCCATCGACGGCGCCGTCACGACGTCGACGATGCTCTTGCGGTCGAGTCCGAGGTCCAGGAACACGCGGTGATCGCCGAACTGCAGGTTGCCATCGACCAGGCAGACCTTTCGACCCAGCTCGCGATGCAGTGCGATGGCCGCATTGATCGAGATCGTCGTCGTGCCCACGCCGCCCTTGGCGCCGTAGAAAGCGAGGATCCGGCCCATCGGCGGTCGGGCGAGCAGCGCATCGCGCGGCGCGAAGCGGGCGAGCAGGCTCTTTATCCGTGCCAGGAGCTCCGCCGGGTGGAACGGCTTGATGAGGTAGTCGTCCGCACCGGCGCGCAGCCCGCGGACCTTCTGCTCCACCTCGCGCTCCGCCGTGAGCATGATGATCGGGACGTGCGACGAGCCGCCCTCCTCGCTCCGGATCTTGGCCGCCACCTGGTAGCCGTCGAGCTTGGGCAGCATGACGTCGAGCAGGATGAGATCGGGTTCCTCAGCGCCCCACAGACGGAAACCTTCTGCGCCGTCCCCGGCGATGACGACGTCATAGCCCTCCTGCTTGAGCGTGTACTGCAGGAGGCGCTGGACATTGGGGTCGTCATCGACGACGAGGATCTTTGCGGCCATCAGTCCTCCACGGCGAGTGCGCTTGCGCTCGGGTCGCCGGGTGGGCTCCCCGGCGCGGCGATTATAGGGCTGGACCCGGCCGTTTCGACATCGACGCCGCGCCCGCGGCGGAACGCAAGGTGCAGGAAGTCCGTGACCCGCCGCTCGTAGTCATCGCCCGCGATGGCGTGACCGGCACTGTGATCGGCACCCGGGACGACCCAATGCTCGGCCGCGGGGCCCGCGAGCGCGGCCAACCGCCGGCCCTCCTCGATCGGAACGGTCGTGTCGGCCTCACCGTGGATGAGCAGGAGCGGGACGCTCTCGAGGAGGCCGATGACGCGCGACGGTTCGGTCGCCCGCGGATCGGCGCCGAGCACCCGCGTCGCGCCGTCGAACAGGCGGGCCGCGACGAACCGCCCGGCCGGTCCGCGCACGCGGCTCCCGACCGCGATCTCGAGCTCCGGCGCGGTCGACTCGGCGACGACGCCGACGACCACCGGACGAGGGGCGGCATCCACCCCGCGCGGTGCCGTGGGATCGCCGTCCGCGGCGACGAGCGCACCGTCACCCAGGACCGCGACCGCGGCGATGGCCGCGATGCCACCCATGGACGTCCCGACCATCGCGACGCGGGTGATCCCACGCTCACCGAGCCAGGCGAGCGCGCCCGCGATATCCTCCGTCTCGAGGAGTCCGAACGTGGAGGGCCCGTCGTCCGACTCGCCGTGCCCGCGGAAATCGAGTCCGAGGACTCCGGCGGTCCGGCGCAGGAAGGGCGCGTACTCCACGAGATCGGGCGCGATGGAGCCCGAATAGCCGTGCAGCAGCAGGATCGCCTCGTGTGGGTCGGGGGTCCAGCCGGTGTCGGCGTTCTGGGCCTGCAGCCAGCGCGCGGCCAGGCGCAGCCCATCTCGAGCTCGCAGGCGCACGACTTCCCCACCGAGCTCGTCGAGTGCCGGGCCGAGGGCGTCCTCACCTGGAGCGGTTCGCGGGGCGTTGAGCAGCCGGTCAACCGCGCGGCGCGAGACGACGCGCAGTGTGATCGCCGAGACCGCCCCCGCTGTTGCGGCCGCGACGACCCGGCGGATCACCCTGCGGTCAGGTCGGTGCCGGGTCCCACCGGGGGCTGCGAGGACGGCGCTTGGGGTCGCGCCCCTGCGTCGGACCTTGAGGTCGCGATGGGCGCAGCGGCCCCGCTTCCGACCCCGGCCGCGGGCTGGACGAAATCGAGGAAGGGCTCCAGGAGCCGCGTGAACTCGAACGGGATGACGAACTTCGTCGATGGGCTGGCGCCGAGCGCCTTCAGCGCCTCGAGGTACTGCAGCGACATGGTCTTCTGGTCGACCACTGCAGCAGCCTCGAAGATCCGAGTCAGAGCCTGCCCAAAGCCCTCGGCGCGCAGGATGGCGGACTGCCGATCGCCCTCTGCCCGCAGGATCTCGGCCTGCTTCTGGCCCTCCGCGACGTTGATGGCTGCCTGTCGCGACCCCTCTGATTCGGTGATGACCGCGCGCCTGGTGCGCTCGGCGGAAAGCTGGCGGTTCATCGCGTCCTGGACTGCCACCGGCGGCGTGATCTCACGGATCTCGACCGTGGTGACCTTGCCGCCCCAACGCTCCGTGACCTCGTCGAGCTTGACTCGCAGCACCTCGTTGATCTGCTCACGCTTCGACAGCACCTCGTCGAGCAGGATGTCGCCGATGACCGCCCTGAGGGTCGTCGTGGCGACGCCCTGGAGTGCGCCAGGGAAGTTGACGACGTTGACCACGCTCTTGAGTGGATCGCTGATGCGCCAGTAGATCAGGAAGTCCACGTTGATCGGGGCGTTGTCCCTGGTGATCGTCGTCTGGCTGGGGACCTCGATGAACTGCTCGCGGACGTCGACCTTGACCGGCCGGTCGATGATCGGGATGAGGAAGCGCAGGCCAGGGTCGCGCACCATCGAT
The DNA here is from genome assembly GCA_964522905.1 of uncultured Anaerolineaceae bacterium. GTDB lineage: Bacteria > Chloroflexota > Limnocylindria > Limnocylindrales > CSP1-4 > SPCO01. The sequence continues at coordinate 6,495 of CAZFXH010000235.1, read as the reverse complement.
TCGTTCGTCCGCCCGAGCCGGAAGACGACCATCTTCTCGTACTGCTGGACCACGCGGAGCGACAGCCACACGATGACCAGCAGGACGACGAGCAGGAAGGCGGCGGCGATCGCTGCGACAGGGATTTCCATGGAACCTCCGATCGGCCCTCAGGCCTGTGACGGCTGCGGATCGGATTCGACGAGCACCGTCAGACCATCCACCGCGACAACCTTGACCGGCGTGCCGCGGGCGATCGGTCGGTCGTCCACGGATCGGGCGGTCCATTCCTCTCCGGCGATGTGAACGGAGCCGAGTGGCTCCAGCGGCCGCTTCACGACCCCCTGCATCCCGCGCCCCACCTCGATCCCGGCCAGGCCGGGCATAGCCATCTTGCGGGTCCGGATCGCCGCGATGGTGACGAGGGCCATGATGATCCCGAAGGTCGCCGTCATGAACGCGATCAGGGGCGTGGCGACGGCGACGATCGGACCGAACGGATCGCCGGGCACGGTGTAGAGCGCGGACAAACCCAGGGCGAAGCAGATGAGGCCGGCCACGGTCAAGAGCCCGTGGCTGATCACGTTCCACTCCAGTATGAAGAGGACCATCGCGAGCCCGATGAGCAGCAGCCCGGCGACGTTCAGCGGCAGGCTGTCCGAGCCGATGAAGGCGAGGATGATCGCCATCCCGCCCATGATCCCGGTCACGAAGTTCGGGCTCATCAACTCGTAGATCAGGCCGAGCGAGCCGACGCTGAACAGAAGCGCTGCGATATTTGGGTCCGACAGCAGGTGGAGGAAGGACTGGAACGGGTTCATGTCGAGCTGCTCGGTCGACTTGCCCGCGAGGTCGAGGGTCACGGTATCCCCGCCGATCCGTACTTCGCGGCCGTGGGCGAAGGCGAGGACCTCTTCGAGCGTCCCCGCGATGCCGTCGACAGCGCCGACCTCGACCGCCTCGCTGGCGGCTGACGAGGCGGCGTCCTCGACCGTCGAGATCGCCCACTCGACGTTGCGGCCACGCTCCTCGGCGATCGAGCGGGCTTTCGCGATCGTGTCGTTGAACACCTTGTCGCGAAGCGTCTCGGGGATGTCGGCACCGCCGGCCAGGACCGGCGAAGCAGCTCCGATGTTCGTGCCGGGGGCCATGATCGCGACGTGCGAGGCGAGCGTGATGAATGTCCCGGCACTCGCCGCCCGGCCGCCGGCCGGCGCGACCCATACGATCGTCGGCACCTTGGCCTCGAGCAGGGTCCCGACGATGCTGTACGTCGCTTCGAGGCCTCCGCCGGGTGTGTTAAGTCGGATGACGACGGCCGACGCACCATCGTCCGTGGCTCGACCGACGCCCTCCGCGATATAGCCGGCCATCACGTTGTCGACGACACCGGTCGCAGTCAGGACGACGACCGGTCCGTCGCCGGCTCCCCGGATGGCGCCGACGGACAGCGCGAGGATCCCCAGCACGAGGGGCAGTCCGTAGAGGAACCTGAAGACGCGGCGGCTCATCGTTCCCTTCCGCATCATCGTACGCCGGAAACGCCCGCGGCGGCCTCCTGCTCGATGGCCTCGAACACGAGCCGGCTCCAGGTCTCCATGTCGTCGCTGACGGCCGCGACCTCGTCCGGTGTCGCGAACCTGCCAGTGAGCTTCTCCGTTTCGCGGACTTCCACCCGCCGATCGGCGGCGTCCGCGAGATAGACCGCGCCGAGGTGGACCCGACCCACGTCGGTCGTGTCGTCGTTCAGCAGCCCGATCAGCTGGAACTCCGGGACGAAGTCGGCGTCGAGCTCCTCCCGCCACTCCCGGCGCAGCCCGCCGAGCAGTCCGTCATCGCCGGGGTTGAGATGCCCGCCGACCCCGATCGACCAGCGATCGTGCAGCCGTCGGTCCGCGCCGGCCTGCGTCCGGCGCATCAGGAAGTAGTGATCGCCGTCGCGCAGTACGAGGTACGGGATGATCTGCTTGTACGCCGGATCCTGCTCCATCGCATCGCGTGGTTCGTACCGACCGTCCTGGGCGATGACGCCGAGGAAGGCGGCCAGCCCATCGGTGCGCAAACCGTGCCAGGCCCCCGCATCCGGGCAGCGCTCGCGGGCGACCACGAGAACCTGCTCGTCGCTCATCGGGGCGTCGCCTCCAGCCGTTCGCGGGCAGATCGCAGGCGCTCGGCGATCTCGCCGTTGTCGGGCCCACCGGGCCGTTCGAGCTCTACGAGCCAGCCGTCGAGCGCGGCGATGAGGTCGCGCACTCGCGCCGCAAGGGCCGGAGCGTTCGTCGAGACCATTCCCGCACCCATGGTGGCGTCGCCGCGGGCGAGGCGGGTCGTGTCTCGCCAGCCGGTCGCCGCGAGGTTCGCTGCTGTGGGCCAATCGGCGGCGGCACCGGCCGATGCGCCGCCTGCGACCGCCTCCACGAGGGCCGCAGCGACCACGAGGGGCAGGTGGCTGATGCCCGCCACGGCCCGGTCGTGCTCCGCCGCGCCGAGCCGGACCGGCCGCGCACCACACGCCCGCGCCAGGTGCTCGACGCGCTCGACCGCAGCGGCATCCGACGTCGGCACCACGACCCATGGCCGGTCAAGGAAGAGGTCCGCGCTGGACGCCCCGTAGCCGCTCGTCTCGCGCCCAGCCATCGGGTGGCCGCCGACGAAGCGCAGTCCCAGCGCCGTCGCGCGCAACACGATGGCCTCCTTCGTGCTGGCCACGTCGGTGAGGACGGCGTCGGGAGCCAGGACGTGCCGCCATGGCCCAGCAAGCTCGTCGAGCTGAGCCAGGCAATCCAGCGCCGGACCGGCCAGCACCACGAGGTCCGCGCCTTCGATCGCCCCCTCGGGCGAGGCCGCGACCCGGTCGATGACGCCGTCCCGGATGGCAGCCGCCGGACCTCGCCCGGTGGGGGTCCAGGCCGCGGCCGACCATGCCTCCGACGGTTCGCGTGTGGGGGACCCGCGCAGTGCACGGACCACCGAGCCGCCGATGAGCCCCAGTCCGAGCAGCCCGATCCGCATGCCCACGAGTATCGCAGCCGGCCCCCCGATGCGCTGCGCAGCGGTGCTACCATCGCGGCCGGGAGCGCGCGAACGTGGGGTTCGAGGCGTCCTCCACCCTCCGTACCACGGGGTGCTGCGTGACGGCCGACGCCAAGCCCATCCGGGTGTTGCTCGTGGACGACCATCAGTTGCTCACCGACTCCCTGGCGCGGCTTCTTGCCGCCGAGCCGGACATCGAGGTCGTGGGGATCGGCGGGAGCGTCGCGGACGCCAAGGTGCTCGCCCGCGAGCGGATGGACGTCGTGCTCATGGACTACCGGCTTCCGGACGGCACAGGCGCCGAAGCCACCCGGGCGATCAAGGCCCGCTGGCCGAGCGCGCGGGTCGTGATGCTGACCGCAGTGAACGACGACGAGACCGTCCTCGAATCGATCCAGGCGGGTGCCGACGGCTACCTCACGAAGGACCGCGCAGTCGACGACGTCGTCGCGACCGTCCGCAGTGCCCGGGCCGGCGAGACGCTTCTTCCCCGATCGGTGATCATCGGCATCGCCCAGCGCGTCGCGAGCGCCCGCGACCGGCAGCCCGAGCGGCCGGCCATCGAAGCGCTCACGGCGCGTGAGCTGCAGGTGCTGCAGGCCCTCGCCGAGGGACTCGCCTCGCCCGAGATCTGCAAGGGGTTGTTCATCTCGCGAAACACGCTTCGGACGCACGTCCAGAACATCATGATGAAGCTGCACGTGCACTCGAAGCTCGAGGCCGTGACGGTCGGCCTGCGCAACCGGATCATCGACCCGCCACGGGCCGACGACCGGCTCTACTAGCCGGCACGCCGCCTTCGCCGTGCCCTGGCCTCGCGACGCTCGGCGACCCTCCGCTCCTCTTCGCCCGGCGGGCCCGGATCATCGGGCGGATTGACCCGGCGGGTGGTGCCCCGCCGCTCTGATTCTCGTCGCTCGGGGTTCAGGAACGCGCCGCAGCGTGGACAGCGTCGCTCCTCGGCGAAGAGCGACTCGACCGGCGAGACGGTGTAGAGCTGGCGCCCGCACTTCCAGCAGGCAAGTCGCGGCATCGGCCCGCCGTGTCAGCCGACGCCGGGCAGGGCTGCCAGGGCGGCCTTCACCTTTTCGGCCGGGTACTCGTAGTCCTCCAGCGAACCGTCGAGGTAGCGCTCGTACGCGGACAGGTCGAAGTGCCCGTGCCCGCACAGGTTGAACAGGATCACCCGCGCCTCGCCGGCCTCCTTGGCCGCGAGCGCCTCGTCGATCGCGGCCCGGATCGCGTGGCTCGGCTCGGGCGCGGGCAGGATGCCCTCCGCGCGGGCGAATGCCACACCGGCCTCGAAGCTCGAGCGCTGGTGGACGCTGCGGGCCTCGATGTAGCCGTGCTCCTTGAGCAGGCTGACCAGTGGCGACATGCCGTGGTAGCGGAGTCCCCCCGCGTGGATCGGCTCCGGGATGAAATCGGAGCCGAGCGTGTGCATCTTCAGGAGGGGCATCATCTTCCCGGTGTCGCCGAAGTCGTAGGCGTACGCCCCTCGGGTCAGGCTGGGTGCCGCCTCCGGCTCCACGGCGATGACCCGGTGCTTGGCGCCCTCGCGGAAGTTGCGCCCGAGGAACGGGAACGTCAGGCCGGCGAAGTTCGACCCGCCGCCCGTGCAGCCGATGATGGTGTCCGGTGACTCACCGGCCATGCCCATCTGCTCGATCGCCTCCTGGCCGACCACGGTCTGGTGCAGGAGCACGTGGTTGAGCACGGACCCCACGGAGTACTTCGTGTCGTCCCGTGACGCGGCGTCCTCGACCGCCTCGCTGATGGCGATGCCCAGTGACCCCGGGCTATCGGGGGTCTCGCCGAGGACCGTTCGACCGTAGTTCGTCGTCGGTGACGGACTCGCGACGACCTCGGCGCCGTAGGTCTCCATGAGGACCCGCCGATACGGCTTCTGGTCGTAGCTCGCGCGGACCATGTACACCTTGACCTCGAGGCCGAACAGCGCGCCGGCGAATGCAAGGGCACTGCCCCACTGCCCGGCGCCGGTTTCGGTGGCGAGGCGCCTGACGCCCTCCTGCTGGTTGAAGTACGCCTGCGGGATCGCGGTGTTCGGCTTGTGGCTGCCAGCCGGGCTCACGCCCTCGTACTTGTAGTAGATGTGCGCCGGCGTATCGAGCGCGCGCTCCAGGCGATGCGCCCGGTACAGCGGGCTCGGCCGGTAAAGCCGGTAGGCGTCGCGGACCGGCTCGGGGATCTCGATGTCGCGCTCCGAAGAGACTTCCTGGCCGATGAGCGCCATCGGGACGAGCGGGGCCAGGTCGTCAGGGCCGATCGGCTGCCCGGTCCCTGGATGGAGGGGCGGCAAGGGTGGGACCGGCAGGTCGGCCGCGATGTTGTACCAGGCGCGTGGGATCCGGGATTCGTCGAGAACGAACTTCGTCTGCCGGGGATCCGAGGGCGCCATGGGAACCTCCCGCTATGGTCCGGCGTGGTGGCCGGGACGGGAGCCTAGCGCCCGCGGACGCGGCGGCGCAACCGCTCCGGCCGTGCAGACCAAGCCGAGGACCCGGCCAGCAACGGCAGCACCAGGATCACGCCGCTGTCGGACTTGCCCTTTCCGCACGGCCGCTCGCTCGGGCCCTTGCCCTTGTTCTTGCCTGGTGGTCCGGCGTCGGACGGGCACGGCGGCTTGCCCTTCACGACCTTGGGCGGCTTGGGCTTCACCCTGGGCGGCTTGGGCTTCGGCTTCGGGGTGGCCGTCGCCGGCCTGGGTGTCGGCGCGGGGGTGACGCGCGGCGTGGGCGCGGGGGTGACGCGCGGCGTGGGCGCGGGGGTGACGCGCGGCGTGGGCGCGGGAGTCGCGCGTGGCGTCGGCGCGGGGGTGACGCGCGGCGTCGGGGCCGTTGTGGCGGCGGCCGTCGGCGCGGGGGTGACCCGTGGCGTCGGGGCCGTGGTGGCGGCGGCCGTCGGGGCCGTGGTGGCGGCGGCCGTCGGGGCCGTTGTGGCGGCGGGGATAGCCGACGGCTGGGGAGAGACGGTCGCTGCGCCGGGGGACGCAGAGGGGCTGGGCTCGATCGACGGGGGCGCGCTCGCCACCGCCGGGCTCGTGCTCGGTGACGGCTGGACGGAGGGCCCACCATCGGGCGGCGACGTCTGAGGCTGTGTCCCCGGCGAGTCGGTGGGCTGCTGCGTGGCGGCCGGGGTCGGCGTCGGAGTCGGGACGGCGGCGATGTCCGTGGGGCGCCGAGAAGCCTCGGCCTGCTGCTGCAACTCGACGCCGCCGATGCCAAGCGCGATGGTCGCGAGCACGATATTCAGGACACCGAGGCTGAGGATGAGCCGGACGCGCTGACCGGGTGTCACGGCGATCGGACTCTCCTCTGGACCCGGTCAGTGCGCCCCCGGGATGGGCTGATGGTACACGTCCTGGGCCGAATCCGGCATAGACCCGAGTGAAACAGACGTGACGGGGATGTATCGAGCGGGGCCGCCGCCCGTCAGGCTTTCGAACAGACCGATCGAATCCAC
>CAZFXH010000234.1:0-7264 GCA_964522905.1 uncultured Anaerolineaceae bacterium | reverse complement strand
GCGATCCAATCGCGTGAGCGCTCGTTCGAGCCTCGACGTATCGAGAGGATATGCCATCGGCTCGCCCGAACGCTCACGCGATCGGCTTGCCGCGCTGGTTGCGCGGCGCACGCCTTGGTGAGCCCCGACGTCGGCCTCGCGTCCTGCCACGGGTCGTCGTTTCGACGGTCGTCGTTTCGACCCACCGACCCGCTTCATGCATAATGCGGGCTAGTCCGATCACGTCCGTCCGGTGACCCGTCCGCCCGCCCGCGCCCGACGCGCTGTAGAATCCGAGCCGGTCACCGAGCGAGGAGTGCTTCAATCATGGCGAACCCGACCAGCGATCCGTTCAAGGCCCGAGACACCGTCAACACGCCGATCGGGCCGCGGCTGGTATGCCGCCTCGACGCGCTCGCCAACGTGGGCAACGTCGACACGCTGCCGTACTGCATCAAGGTCCTCCTCGAATCCTGCCTCCGTCACCTCGACGGCCACGTCGTGCGCGAGCAGGACGTGATGGCTCTCGTCGGTTACGACCCGAAGAACGCGGGCAACACCGAGATTCCGTTTACGCCGGGCCGCGTCGTGCTCCAGGACTTCACCGGCGTGCCGGCGGTCGTCGATCTCGCCTCCATGCGGAACGCGATCGTGCGCATGACCGGCGACGAGAGGAGCGCGCAGAAGGTCAACCCGCTCGTGCCCTGCGATCTCGTCATCGACCACTCGGTGCAGGTGGATGCCTTCAACTCCGGGATGGCCCTCACGATCAACAGCCGGAAGGAGTTCGAGCGGAACCAGGAGCGATACCAGTTCCTGAAGTGGGGGCAGAGCGCCTTCGACAACTTCCGCGTCGTGCCGCCCGCGACGGGCATCGTCCACCAGGTCAACCTCGAATACCTCGCGAAGGTCGCGTGGGACGACGGGAAGATGCTCTACCCGGATTCGCTCGTCGGCACCGACTCGCACACCACCATGATCAACGGTCTCGGGGTCGTCGGCTGGGGCGTGGGCGGCATCGAGGCCGAGGCGGTGATGCTCGGCCAGCCGATCTACATGCTCATCCCCGAAGTCGTCGGCCTGCGGCTCACCGGCAGGCTCGCCGAGGGGTGCACGGCGACCGACCTCGTGCTGCACGTGACGGAGATGCTGCGCGAGCACGGCGTCGTCGGGAAGTTCGTCGAGTTCTTCGGCTCCGGTCTCGCCGAGATGCCGCTCGCCAACCGCGCGACGATCGCCAACATGGCGCCGGAGTACGGGGCGACGATCGGGTTCTTCCCGGTGGACGAGCAGACGCTCAGGTACATGCAGCTCAGCGGCCGTGATCCGAAGCTCATCGAGACGGTCGAGCAGTACTACCGCATGCAGGGCATGTGGCGCGACGAGGCGCGTCGCGTGAGGTACACGCACGAGCTCGAGCTGGACGTCTCGACGGTGGAGCCCTCGCTCGCCGGGCCGAAGCGTCCGCAGGACCGCATCGGCCTCTCGGCGATGAAGGAACAGTGGCGGCAGGATCTCTCCGTGACGTTCGGTCGCCCGTCCGGCGCGCGCGGCTCGACCGCCGAGTCGTTCACCAACGAGGGCGGCGGCGTCGCGACCGTGGTGGCGCCGGCGGTGGACCTCGATCCCGGCGTCAACGGCGCGGAGGTCGCGTACGACGGCGCGCGCTTCCGGTTGAAGCACGGCTCCGTCGTCATCGCCGCGATCACGAGCTGCACGAACACCTCCAACCCCGGCGTCATGATCGGGGCCGGTCTCGTCGCCAAGAAGGCGCGGGCGAAGGGCCTCCAGCGCAAGCCGTGGGTCAAGACCTCGCTCGCCCCGGGCTCCAAGGTCGTCACCGAGTACCTCAACAAGGCCGAGCTGACCGACGACCTCGAGGCGATCGGCTTCTACACGGTCGGCTACGGCTGCACGACGTGCATCGGCAACTCCGGCCCGCTGCCGGACGAGATCAGCCAGGCAATCCGCGACCACGGCATCGTGGCTTCGGCGGTGCTCTCCGGAAACCGGAACTTCGAGGGGCGCATCCACCCCGACACGCTCGCGAACTACCTCGCGTCGCCGCCGCTCGTCGTAGCGTACGCCCTTGCGGGCACCGTCGACATCGACCTCACTTCGGAGCCGATCGGGCAGGACGCGGGCGGCAGCGACGTCTATCTCAGGGACATCTGGCCGACGCAGCAGGAGATCGACGACACGGTCGCGCGATGCGTCACCCGCGAGCAGTTCGTCGAGCAGTACGCGAACGTCTTCGACGGCGAGAAGGAGTGGCGGGCGATCGAGACGAGCGGGGGGGCGCTCTACGAGTGGGACCCGAAGAGCACCTACGTGCAGAACCCGCCGTTCTTCGCCGACCTGACGGCCGAGGTCAAGCCGATCACGCCGATCACCGGCGCCCGCGTCCTCTGCAAGCTCGGCGACTCGGTAACCACGGACCACATCAGTCCCGCCGGCTCGATCACGAGCGACTCGCCGGCCGGGAAGTACCTCCTCGAGAACGGCGTCCCGAAGTCGATGTTCAACAGCTTCGGATCTCGCCGAGGCAACGACCGCGTGATGACCCGCGGCACGTTCGGCAACGTGCGCGTGCGCAACCAGCTCGCCCCGGGAACGGAGGGCGGGTTCACGAAGGACTTCACGACCGGGGGCGTGACGACGATCTACGAGGCGAGCCTGAACTATAAGAAGAAGGGCACGCCGCTCGTCGTGCTCGGCGGCAAGGACTACGGCATGGGCTCGTCACGCGACTGGGCGGCGAAGGGCACGTTCCTGCTCGGCGTCCGCGCCGTCATCGCCGAGTCGTTCGAGCGCATCCACCGCAGCAACCTGGTCGGCATGGGCGTCCTGCCGCTCACCTTCCGGAAGGGCGAGAGCGCCGATTCGCTCGGCCTCGACGGCACGGAGGCCTTCGACGTCGCGATCGACGACACGGTGAAGGCCCGGCAGGACATCACGGTGACCGCGACGAAGGCGGACGGCACAAAGACCCGCTTCACGACGCTGTGCCGGATCGACACGCCGGTCGAGGTGGATTACTACCGCAACGGCGGGATCCTGCACACGGTGCTGCGGAAGATGGCGGAGTAGGGTCCGCGCCCCACTGCGAGTTACCGGACCAGGCGGGGTGAGGCCGGCGTGTCTTCGGTAAGATTTTCCGCACGGTGCCGGACCGTGCGGGACTTGTTTGAGGTAGAGTGCCGTCGATCCTGTCCACGTCGCCCGTGTCGGGCGCGTGGGATCAACTCCGCGGGCACCGCCACGTGGGGGGTGGTGTCCGTTTTCGGGGGGTGAAGAAAGAACGAACGCGCTTCTGCAACGAAGTGCGTTCGCGACGCGGGGATGCGCCCGGTAGGAGATCGGACGCATCCCCGCTGTCTTTTCAGGACCATTTTCAAGACCCGGCCCGGGTCCCTGTCGCACCGCCGGGTGCGTGGCGCTCCGCCGGGTGCATGGCGGTGCACGATCCACGGCGTTCGCGCCTACTGACAGTTGCCCCATTCCGCGAGCAGGATGATGAGGTCGCCGACGGCGACGGCGCCGTCGCCGTCGAGGTCCTCCGGGCAGCCCTCGCATTCGCCCCACGCCGCCAGGAGGGCGATCAGGTCCTCGACGGCGATCTGGCCGTCGGCCGTGAAGTCCGCGGCGCAGATGCACGTGAGCGGCCCGTCAAAGTAGGTCACCGCGGTGTCGAACGCGGCCGGACCGATGACCCGGCCCATGTGCCGGCCCGGAAGGTCGTCCGCCGGCGGGTGGATGCCGCCCCAGATGCGCGAGAGGGAGCACTGATCGCTCGCGTCACGATAGCTCGCCCACTGGAGCGTGACGTCCACGCTCGGGCCGTCTTCGAAGACGAGGAACTCATTCTGCGGGCAGGGGAATTCGCCGAGCCCGCCGGGGAAGTAGGGGGAGCCGGTGAGCAGCGTCATGACCTCGGCGGCCGCGCGACTGTAGGTGCTGTGACCCGACACGTACCCCGCGAACGGCGGCGTGACGAACGTCGGACGCTGGTACGGCCACCAGTTCTCCGCGAGGATCCAGCCCACGCCGGCGACGTCGGTCTCGGGATCCTCGATGTAGTCCGGGCCGCGCCACGCGAGCACGGCGATCTTGCCGATGTTGGTGATGCCCTGCTGCTCGTCGAACCAGTACAGGTGCTCGTGACGCTCGCCGGGAGCCGTCGTCTCCTCGGTCACGACCTCGATCAGGCCCGGTTGCAGGTTGATGCCGTCGGGGTCGTACGAGGGTCCCTTGGGATCGGAACTCTGGCCGCGGTCGCACATGTAGCGGATCGCAGAAATCGGCCGGGTGTAGTCGTACCAGCCCTTGACGCCCCACGCGGAGATGGCGACGTCGTGCATGGCGCCGCCGAGGATGAAGTACGATTTCACGTCCCACTCGAGGTCGCCGAGGATCTCGCCCTCGCCGCCGAAACGCTTCTCCAGGAGCGGATGGTCGCTGACGTATTGAAGGATCGTGAACCAGTGACCCGGCGGCGTCTCGGAGGCGGGACCGTCCGCCCAGAACTCGGCGAGGATGCGGGTGTAGTCGCCGCGGGGGACGATCTGAGGCTCGTACGGCTCACCCGTGACGGGGTTCATGTCGTATCCCGGGCTCCAGTCGCCGCCGTTGACACGATCGTAGAAGTCGGCCCACTCGTTCGTCTCCGGGAGCGGCGCGTTGCCGATCGACGCGGGAGAGACGTCCCACATCACGCCGTCGTCCGGGTGCAGGTGGCTCGACCACATCGAGACCAGCTCGAACCCCCACTTGTAGTACTCGTCGCTCTCGAGCAGCGGGGGCGGGCCCGGATCGTGATAGACCCAGTAGTCGTAGCCGTCGCGGTTATAGACGGTCAGATCGTCCCCGGTCATCGCAAACGGCGTGACCTGGCCCCACTCCGGGCTGAGGAAGCCGGGATAGCCGCCGACGATGATGTTCCCGCTCTGGTCGATGAAGAAGGCCAGCGCGAGCGGCTGCCAGCGGTTGGGGTAGATCATGTCCGGGTTGCCGGGCAGCGCCGGAAGCAGCGGCGGGTTGATCGGCTCGTATTCGAGATTGCCGTAACCGCCCTGTTCGTTCGAGTTGTCGTTGAGCCCGAAGAAGAGCACGTTCACCGCGATGCGGTTGCCGAAGGCCGCGGGCGTCGCACCGACCGTGGCGGCGTAGTCCGGGTCGTAGCCGAGCTCGATCATCTTGTCGCGGAAGAGCGGGAGGATCTTGTCGGCCCCGGGCGACTTCGAGAAGCGCGCGTTGAGCAGCTGGAAGACCGCGTGGCTCAGCGTCTCCTCGCGGGCCGCCTCGATGTCGTCAACGTGCGGTGCGTCCTCCTGGATCAGCCACGGATGGGCGAAACAGTCGTACGCAGCCCAGGAGTCCCACATGGCGAGGCTGACGTGGAAAAGGTTGCGGGCGTGAACGGTCGGGCGCGCGAAGTCGTTCCGGATCGCTTCCAGCAGCAGCTCGTTCCACTGCCGTGCGACGGAGTGGTCGCCCGCGTGGGCCGCGCCCGAGCACACGGTCGCCGTCACGAGGCCAATAATGATGGTCTTCATCCTTCTCATCGCGGGACTCCTGATCCTTGCCTCTCGGAGCGCTATCCAAGAAGTGGGAAAGGCCAAAAACAAACCGCCCCACAGGCGCAGCGATCTGCGCGAGCGGGGCTTCATCGCCCAATCAAACCACCGCCAGCGCCGGCAGCGATGCCCCGGATTGTCAGGCCGCGGCTCTGCGGCGTCAACAGGAAATTCCCGAAATGCTCATCCGGCCGCGAGGCTCGTGTGCGGGCGCGGACGCGGCCGCCCCGGCCCCCGCAGAGGGTCTCAGACGCACCCGGAGGCGGAGCAGGGAAAGACGAGGTCCGGATGAACGATGGTCCCGCGCCGGTATGTCACCGGAACTCCGAGTCCCACCCCGGACGCACCGCGCCGTCGCCTGATCGGACGTGAGAACGCTGTTTCCGTCACGGCCGGCGTCGGGCTTTGGCTTGACAGAAGGAGCGCCGGCACCATAATCGACCGGCCGTCCGGCGTTGGGCGGCCGATGTTGACAGGGCGAAGAAGCCCCCCTTGGACGCTCGTGCGCGCAGAGGGGGCTTTTTGTTATTCCGAGACACTCACTTGCCGCGGGTGCGCGGGGTGTGGCACCGGAAGGAGAACCACGATGACTGATCGACGACAGCGGACTGTGCGCCGAGGCGCTCCCGGATGGCTCGCGGCGATGCTCGTGCTTGCCGCATCACAGATGGCGCAGGCGCAGGGCGACTCGGGCTTCCTTCGCGGCGAGGGCAACCTCGATCTCGTGCTCAGCTACGGTCTCGACACCTACGACGAGTTCTGGATCGGTGACTCGAAGGTGACGAATCCTCCGTTCGGGCGCGTCACGCGGCAGTACTTCACCGTGTACGGGGCGTACGGCATCACCGACAGCATCGACCTCACGCTCAACGCCGCTTACGTTCACGTGGACACCGACGCCGTATTCAACGACGAGGACGGCCTCCAGGACCTGGCCGCCTCCGCGAAGATGCGGTTCATCCAGGAGCGATTCGGCTCCATGACGCTGAACGTCCTCGCCGCCCCCGGGGTCAAGGTCCCGATGACGCACTACGAGGACAACTCCGTTCCGGCCATCGGCGACGGGCAGGTGGACCTCCGTCTGCGCGGCATCATCCAGCTCGTCCACGACAGCGGCGCCTTCATCGCCCTCGAGACGGGATACGACGTGCGCTTCGACGCGCCGCACGACGAAGTGCCGATCAACCTGACCGCCGGCATCACGTTCGATCGCATCACGCTCAGCGGGTTCGTCACCCGGATCGAGAGCCTCGGCGGACACGACATCGGCCAGGGGTCGTTCCCGGGCGTCGAAGAGGAGTACTGGCGCGTGGGCGGCGGCGTGTACTGCCGTCTGACCGAGACGCTCGGCATCACCGCCTCCGGCTGGACGACGCTCGACGGCCGCAACACAGGAGACGTCGACGGATTCTCGGCCGGCGTGGTGCTGAGTTTCTGAGCCCATGGAATGACGGTGTCCGTGTGCCCCGGTCCTGTGCTCTGACAGGGCCGGGTGGGGCACCTATGGAACGACGGCTTCGGAAGTTCGTAGCCCACCCGGCCCTTGCCGAGCCAGGGACCGGGGTACACGTTGACCTTTGGTGTCCTGACGGGACGGGTGGTGTGCCTTTGGAACGACGGCTTTCGAAGTTCGTACCCCACCCGGCCCTTGCCGAGCCAAGGACCGGGGCCCACGGTGTACCTCGGTTTAGTCACCCGACGAGAGGTGT
>CAZFXH010000233.1:0-3135 GCA_964522905.1 uncultured Anaerolineaceae bacterium | reverse complement strand
TCGACCGAGACGATGACCCAGTCGCGGAAGCGCTGCGCCTGGTACGGGTTGAACTCGATGTTCACCTTGGCGACGATGTGGTACTTCTCGTTCATGATCAGGATGATGTCGGCTTCGTAGTTGATCGCCGACGAGCCGCGCAGGTGGAAGTTGCGCAGGCGCGAGGCCTTGAGGCCTTCCTTGTCCGCGGCCACGATCGCGACCATCGGCACTTCCTCGGACAGCGCGATGTCCTTGAGGCCGTTGACGATGTAGGTGACCTTCTCCGACTCGTTCTCGGGCTCCGGGATCTGGGGCACCTTCTGCATGTAGTCGACGAAGACCACGAGACGCCGCTCCCCGGACAGCTGACGGTGCTGCTGGACGAGCTTGCGGATGTTGTCGATCGTGCTGGCGGTCTGCGAGCCCCGCAGCAGGTACAGGTTCTGGCCGTACCGGGCGATGCGGTCGAGCGACGGGCGAAGCCTGGGGTTGTTGGCAAGCTGCGGCGCGGGGCCGCCTTCGGCCATCCACGTCCCGAGGATCTCCTTGCGGACATCCTGGATCTTGATCGCGCCGGTCTTGTGCGGCAGGTGGGCGAGTGCCGACTCCATCGCGATGAGCCGGTTCATGAGGTAGGCCTCGTCGTGCTCGAAGCACAGATATAGGACGTTTGCCTGGCCACCCGAGGCGATGTTGCGCGCCATCTGCAGGGCCATCGTCGTCTTGCCGGTGCCCTGGGCGCCGCCGATCAGCATCAGCTCACCGGCGCGCAGGCCGAGGCCGATCGTCTTGTCGAGGGGCGTGAAGCCCAGCGGGACGGGCTGGTACTCGGCGAGGTGCCCGGTCGTGACCCGTTCGTTGAGGTCACCCAGGACGTCGAGCGCGGAGCGCGGCGTCATGCTGCCGTTGGCGGTGTCGAGATGCCAGTCAGTCGTTGCAGACGGCACGGTGGCGGGTTCGGATTTGATGGTCACGCGGTGGTGTCCTCCCCGGAGGCATGGGTTCTATGGCGCGGTTCGGCCGCCGTAGCGTACACCAGGGCAGACCCGAATCCCCTACCCGGAAGTGCTATTCCGTGGTCCTACCCGCGAAGCGTGGCGATCTCGTCGAAGGTGGCGACGATGGCCCGGATCGCCCCTTCGTAGTTGGCCAGCGACATCCACTCGTCGGGTGCGTGGGCGTTCTCGTGCGGCTGGGCGAAGCCCAGGAGGACCACGGGCAGGCCCAGGATCGATTCGAAGCTGGCCGATATCGGGATCGATCCGCCCTCACGGGTGTAGACCGGCGCCCGCCCGAAGGTCGATCGGAGCGCCCGAGCAGCCGCCCGAGTCATGGGATGGTCGATCGGAGTGAGGCTCGGCCGCCCGCCACCGAGATCCTCGACCGTGACCTTGACGCCTGGCGGGGCGATCTCGAGCACGAAATCGCGGAACTTCTCGAAGATATCTTCCGGGTCCTGGGCCGAGACGAGCCGGCAGCTCACCTTCGCGTGGGCGTGGGCCGGGATGATGGTCTTGGTGCCCGCGCCCTGGAACCCAGCCCAGATCCCGTTGACATCGAGCGTCGGGCGCGTGGCACGCCGCTCGAGCGTGGAGTAGCCGATCTCGCCGACGAGCCCCTCGATGTGACTGTCCGCGACGTACGCCACCTCGTCGAACGGGAGCTCGGCGATCGAGGCCTGCTCCTCCTCGGTGAGGGTCACGACGGCGTCGTAGAACCCGGGGATGCGGATCCGTCCATCCGGCCCCTTCAGGGCCGCGATGATCTGGGCGAGTGCGTTGGCCGGGTTCTGGACGGCTCCGCCGTAGCTGCCCGAGTGGAGGTCGACGTTGGAGCCGACGACGTCGATCTGGGCATACATCAGGCCGCGCAGGCTGACGGTGATGGCCGGGATGTTGCCCTCGAAGAAGCCCGTGTCGCTGATGATCGCCACGTCGGCGGCGAGCCGCTCTCGATGGGTCGCGAGCCATTCCTCGAGGCCTTCCGAACCGCTTTCCTCGGCGCCTTCGAAGACGTACTTGACGTTGATCGGGAACGCTCCCCGGCTGGCCAGGAGCGCGCCCGCTGCCATCGCGTGCGCGTGGACCTGGCCCTTGTCGTCGGCGGCGCCGCGCGCGAGCATGCGGCCGTCCCTGACGGCCGGCTCGAACGGCGGGGACGTCCAGAGGTCGAGCGGGTCGACGGGCTGTACGTCGTAGTGGCCGTAGACGAGGACTGTCGGGGCGCCTTCTGCGTGCAGCCAGTCGGCGTAGACGACCGGGTGCAGGCTGGTCTCCTCGACCGCGACGTTCTCGAGGCCGGCGGCGCGGAGGGTGTCGGCGAGCCACGCGGCGGCTCGACGGACATCCGGGGCATGCTCCGGCAGGGCCGAGATGCTGGGGATCCGCAGGAAGTCCTTGTAGCCCTCCAGCCGGGCCCCGCGGGTCTCGTCCAGGTGCTGGTCGACGGAGCCGGGCGTCGTGGTTCGGTCAGGCATCTCCAGAGTCTATCGAAGGCGACCCGCAACAGCGGGCATGGGGTGGTGATCGGGGAGGTGACGGGCATCCCCGGGAATCGAACGAGCGAGCCGGTGGGCCGGCTCGCTCGGGTTCGAACGCTGCGGTCGGAACCTGAGACTCAGGCCGGCTGCGGGTTCGGCTCCGGGACTGGCTGCCCTGGACCGATGACGGCGGGGATGCCGTGGCCATCGTCCTTGGGCGGCATGTCCGAGAACAGCGCCTCGAAGCCGTCGCTGTCGACGGTCTCCTCGGCGACGAGCTTCTCGGCCAGGGCGACGAGCCGGTCGCGGTGGGTCGTGAGGACCTCCGTCGCGCGCTCGTAAGCCTTGTCGATGATCGCGCGCACCTCTTCGTCGATCACGCGCGCCACGTCGTCGCTGTAGTTGCGCTGCTCGCCGATCTCGCGGCCGAGGAAGACGAGCTCGTCGCGCTTCCCGAAGGACAGCGGGCCGAGCTTGTCGCTCATGCCGAACTCGGTGACCATGCGCCGCGCGAGGTCGGTCGCCTTCTCGATGTCGTTGCTCGCACCAGTCGTCGTGTCGCCGAAGATCATCCGCTCCGCGACGTTGCCGGCGAGCAGGCCCGCGATCTTGTCCTCGAATTCCGTCTTGGACTGCAGATAGCGGTCTTCTCGCGGGAGGGCCATCGTGTAGCC
>CAZFXH010000232.1:0-2443 GCA_964522905.1 uncultured Anaerolineaceae bacterium | reverse complement strand
CCCTGGTCGCGGTGTCCTTGCTCGGGTTCGTCATGCGCAGGTCGACGATCACCCGGATGCGGCGCTGTGTCGGCTGGACGTCGTAGCGGGCGTTGCTCGTGAACCGCAGAGGCTGGACCGCCGCAAGGACCTCGGTCGGCGTCGTGGGCCCGACCGGCGTGCCGAGCAGGCCGATGGCGGCCATGAAGGCGAGCAGCATGGTCGGGATCCGGTGGGCCGTCATGCCGGCACCTCGCTACCCGCGGTCTCGCTCGAACCCGGCACGTCCTCGAAGATCTCTGGGAGCCGGCCCGCGAAACGGCCGATCAGGGCGGCGTTCCGTGGCGTCCGGTCCCCGTGATCTGGCGCCCGGCCGCCGATCCACAGCCACGTCTTCGAGTCCTCGAGCAGGCGGTCGGCGATGCCAACGATGCGCGTCAGGGCCAGCCCGAGCGCATCGCCGCCGGCAGCCGGCCCGGCGGACGCGGTCGGACCCCCGATCATGGCCGCCAGGGCGTCGATCGGCAGCTCCACGGCCAGCAGCGGCCGCTCGTCCTCACCCACGCTGAACTTCGCGAAGGGGAACTCGTCGTTCCAACGCAGGAGCTTCCGATACGACTTGCGGAACAGGTCGTTGATCGGCGGGGCGAAGTGGGCCCAACAGATGAGCGCGAGCGACGGATCGAGGATGACCGTCACGCGGAGATCGAATCGGCGTCGGCCGTCGAGTACGAGGTCCCAGCTGGCGATCCCGTCACGCTCGGCTCGCTCGAGAGGCTCCAGGCCAAGGTCGGCGAGCCAGCGCTCGACGTCGGCCGGGCGCACCGTGGGCGCACCGGGGTCGGCGGATGACATGCCCGCGGAGTCTAGCCCAAGACCCGCGAACCTGGCGCTCGATGCGTGCGTTGCCGACTGCGCTCCTCGCTCACGCATGAACCGTCGGGCCGATGGCTAGCAGGGGCGTCGCCTCGGACCTCCGGGGGTGCTGCGCTCGCTCCGGTGCTCGTGCGGCGCCTTCGCCTCGACCGCCATCTTCGCGGGTCGAGGTCCGAACGGACCGCCGGATCAGCTCGCCCCGCCGCCCTTGCCGCGCGCGGCGCTGGCCACCTCGCGAGGTGCGACCACCGCGGGGATGGGCGCGACGACCTTGCGAGCGGGCTTGGCGCGACCCGCGGGGCGCGCTTCCACGGACTCCCCGCTCTTGATGACCCGCTTCACGAAGTCGGTCGAGCGCACGTCGGCCGCGACCTTGACATTCCGGCCGATGCGGGCGCCGCGGGGGATGACGGCGCGCTTCCCGACCACGGTGATGCCGGTGTTCAGACGGGACGGCTCGAGCTTGTTCGGCTTGTCCGGGAAGGGGCCGTCACCGACGGTCGCGCCCGGCCCGACGACGACCTCCTTGTCGAGGATGGACCGATCGACCACCGCGCCAGAGCGGATGACCGAGTCGAACATGACGATCGAATCGCGCACGACGGCGCCCACATCGACCCGTACCCCAGGCGACAGCACCGAGTTGACGACGGTGCCGTTGATCACGCAGCCGTGACTGATCATCGACCGATGGACCTGGGCCGTGGGCCCGACCTTCGCCGGTGCGCGTTCCTCGGAGCGCGTGTGGATGAGCCAGTCCTTGTCGTAGAGGTCGAGCTCCGGGTCGTCCACCAGGAGTGCCATGTTGGCTTCCCAGAACGACTGGATCGTGCCGACGTCCTGCCAGTAGCCGTTGTGGCGGTAGCCGAAGACCCTGGCGTTCTCCTCGAGCATGGCGGGGATGATGTGCCGGCCGAAGTCGACCCGGTCGTCGGACAGCCACCGCCGCAGCGCCTTCTTCGAGAAGACGTAGACGCCCATCGACGCGAGGTCGCTCTTGGGCTGCTTGGGCTTTTCCTGCCACTCGATGACGCGATCGGCGTCGTCGAGAGCGAGGATGCCCATGCGGGACGCCTCGGCCAGCGGCACCCGCCGCACGGCGATCGTCACGTCGGCACGCCGGCGCCGGTGGGCCGCGATGAACGGCTGATAGTCCATCTTGTAGATGTGGTCGCCCGCGAGGACCACGACGACGTCCGACGGATCGTGCTCGACGACGTTCATGTTGCGCAGGACGGCGTCCGCGGTGCCGCGATACCACTCGGCGACCTTGCCCCGGGCGATGTACGGCTGGAGCAGCTTCACGCCGCCCTGGTTGCGGTCGAGGTCCCACGGCCGACCCAGGCCGATATGGTCATTGAGGGACCGGGGGTTGTACTGGGTCAGGACGATGACGTCATGGATGTCGGAGTTCACGCAGTTGGACAGCGTGAAGTCGATGATCCGGTACTTGCCGCCGAACGGGACTGCGGGCTTCGCCCGTTCCTGCGACAGGATGGACAGGCGTTCGCCCTCTCCGCCGGCAAGGATGATCGCCATCGTCCGCTTCACGGTCCCGGTGCGCCTCCCGACGTCGTTTCGTTCCGTG
>CAZFXH010000231.1:0-7038 GCA_964522905.1 uncultured Anaerolineaceae bacterium | reverse complement strand
GATCCGTCGAGAGGAAAGCCTAGAGGCCGTTCGCCTCGTTCATCAGCGCACATGCGTCCTTGACGGCGGTCGCCGGGTCGACTCCCCCGTCCATGACCTTGTTCAGCGCGTCGCCGAACGGTCCCCACCATTCGCCGAACTGCGCGTTCTGCGGGCGGGGCAGGCCGGCCGCGGCGGCATCGGCGAAGCCCTGGGTGATGGGATCGGTGATCGACACCACCGGGTTCGCCGGCACGTGTCCGGCCTCGTCCACGAAGATCTGCTCGGCGGCCGGAGCCGACAGGGCGAGCGCCACGTCGACGGCCAGCTTGGCCTGAGCGGCCTCGAGGTTCGGGTTGATGTACCAGCCGTCCGTCCCGGTGAACGGATTGGCTGGGCCGGACGGACCGGCCGGGATCGGCGCGACGGCCAGGTTGTCGGCGAGCGCGGTCCGGAAGTCGGCCGTCTGCCACGGGCCGTCGATGATCGCGTTGATCTCGCCGGTCTGGAACTGGGTCTTGAGGGCGTTGCCGTCGATGTTGAACACCCCGCCGGCGTCCTTGAGGGACTTGAGGTAGGTGAAGGCATCGGCGAAGCCACCGGCGTCGGCGGTGCACTTGCCGGTGTCGTCCATCAGCTCTCCGCCGAAGGCGCCGGTCCAGCCGAACTGGTGGTAGACGCCCTGATTGATGCCGACCTTGACCGAACCATCCTTGACCGCAGCGAGGAGCTCGTCGCTCGTCGTCGGCGGGGTCGTGACCTTGCTCTTGTCGTACCACATGGCCACGGCCTTGAGGGACTCGGGGACCATGTAGAACGCGCCGTCCACCTTGGAGCCTTCGATGGCGACCGGGAGGTAGCCGTCGAGCGCGGCATTGCCGACGAGGTGCTCGTCCAGGTTGGCGATCGACTCCTCGCGGGCGTCCTGCCCGAGGCTGTCGTTGGGGGCGTTGAACAGGTCGGCGCCGCCGCCGGCGGCGACGTCCGTGCGCCACTTGATGAAGATCTGGTCGAACGGCTGCTCGACGACTTCGATCATCAGTTCCGGGTTGGCCGCTCGAACGGTATCGAGGACCGTGTTGAGGGCGCCGGTCTCACCACCGCCGGAGCCGTAGGAGTGCCAGAGGGTGACCTCGCCGCTGAGCGCGGTCGGGGCCATCGACTCGGGCGGGGTCGACCCGGCGGGCGGCGGCGCGGACGCTGCCGTGGTGGGGGCGGCGCTGCCGCCGGACGGGCCGCAGGCGGCGGCGATGATCGCCACTCCTGCCACGATGGCCGCGAGACGTAGTTGCTTGTTCATCTCGATCGTTGTCTCCTCTACTCGATCCGGAGGGCGTGCTGCCGATCCGGTTCCTGACGATTGGCCGGTGTTGCCGGCCTGTGATCGCCGCGGCTGAGCGGCCGTGCTTCGGTACGTTCGTGGTGGCGAGCCGCACCGAACTCATGGTTGTCGCTCGCCGATCCGATCTCAGTCTCGGTCTCCGGCCACCTCCTCCCGGCGCGTTCGCACCGGCCCGGTCGAAGCGCGGACGATGAGTCGCGTCTCGAGCCGGAGATGTTCGGGCTTGGCCAGATCCCGTCGTTCGACGACGGACAGAAGCAGGCGGACCGCCTCCTCACCCTTGCGACGGATGGGCTGATGGACCGTCGTGAGCGGGGGATCCACGTGCGGGGCGAGGTCGATGTCGTCGAAGCCGACGACGCTGACATCGCCCGGGATATCGAGGCGGAGGTCGCGCAGCGCGCGCATCGCGCCGATGGCCATGGCATCCGACATCGCCAGGATGGCGGTCGGGCGGAGGCCGTCCTCCCAGGCCGAGTTGAGGATCGCGATCCCGCCGTCGATGCTGGCCGGACCGACCATCACGCGGTCGTCGTCGATGCGGGCACCCACGGCCGCGAAGGCCTCCCGGTAGCCGCGCAGGCGTCGTCCCGTGACACCGTCCGGGTCCGGACCGCCGAGGTCGGCTGCCGGCGGCTCCACGCCGAGGATGAGCGCGTCGCGATGGCCGAGACTGAGGATGTACTCGCCGGCCGCGCGCGCTCCGCCCACATCGTCGACCTCGACCGAGCCGTGTTCCGGAAGCGCCGTGGAATCGACGAGCACGATGGGGACGTGCGCGCGGCGGATCTGCTCGACCTCGGGGTGGCCGTCCGACAGGCCGATCGCGACGACGCCATCGACCGTCGCTCGGCTCATGGCCCGCGCCAGGCTGCCGTGGAGCGGCGAGATGAAGTGGAGCCCGTATCCATGCTCCTCGGCGGCCAGGGCCACGCCTTCGCTGAAGGCGCCGAAGAACGGATTGCTGAAGATCACGCTGAGGGCCTGCGGCGTGAGCACGCCGATGGTCATCGTCTGACGCTGCGTGAGCATCCGCGCAACAGGATTGGGGCGATAGCCCAGGTGCTCCGCGACCGCCCGGATGCGCAGAGCGGTCTCGGGCGCCAGTCGATCCGGCGAATTGAAGGCGAACGACACGGCCGTCTTGCTGACGCCGGCCTCGCGCGCGACGTCCGCGATCCGCGGTCGCTGGGTGCCTTGCTCCACTCGGGTACGACTCCTCGCGCGGCGGTGCGGCCGCGGTCTCCTCCTGAACCGGTTTAGCAAACCGGTTTAGTGGACATTAGGCAGGTGGCGCCACGGTGTCAAGACCCGCCGGCTCCGGGACTGGGGTCAGGGCCTGCTGACCGGTCGAGCAAGGCCGGCGGTACCATCCGTCCGGTGTCCGTGATAACGAGCCTCCGTGCCATGCCCGGCGGCATCCGCCTGTTCCTCGTCTACGCGTTCCTGATCCTCACGGGGCTCGGGCTGAGCCTGCGCTTCGTCGTGGACCAGGCCATCGCCGCACCCGTGAGCCCGCTCGGCGTGCTCGTCATGGTCCTGCTCGCCTACACGATCTTTACGACGACGCTCGTGCTGCAGCGCAAGCAGGCGGCACGAGGGCTGGCCATCGGCCTCGCAAGCCTGACCGTCCCGGCGGTGCTGTTGCTGGCCACGAGCCCGGTGCCGGTGGCCGCGCCGATCTTCGCGGCAGTCCTGGGCCTCCTGCTGTTCCGGGGCCTGCTGCGTCCGGAGGTTCGGGCCTACCTGAACGAGGTATGACACCCACTCCGCACACGGATTTCGCTCGGGGACGGTACCCTCACCCGGCGCGGCCTCCGTCGCCGGCGAGCGCAAGCACGAACCCACGACCCCATGGACTGCACCGAGGATCAGCGTGAGCAAGGAATCCCGTCGGCGTCAGCGTCAGATCGGCCAGGTGCCGGCAACTGACCCGACATCGAGGCGCCCCGCGAGCGGCAACCCAGCCGGCTCCCCCACACGGTCAGGCGGACCGGGCGGCACTGAGCGCGCCGGGCGGCGCGACCGCGCGCGCCCGCTCGCCAGGCCGTCGATCGTGCAGCGGTACCGGACGATCTTGCTGGGGGCGGCGATCCTGGCGGTGCTCGGCCTGGTCGGTGCCGGCCTGTTCTCGGCCGCAACGGAGCCGGCGTACGCCTGCACGACGATCTGGGAGCCATCCCCGACGCCCTCGCCCCGCGTGGGCGCTTCCCCGCAGCCCGGCTACGTCCAGCCAGACCTGGGATTCGGTCACGTCACGACCGGTGCCAAGCTCACCTACACCTACTGCCCGCCGGCGTCGGGCAAGCACTACACCGGCCCCGGAGTCGGTCCGATCCAGGCGAGGGTGTACGGCCCGGATGACGCGGTCATCCCGGAAGGCTGGCTGCACAACCTCGAGCACGGCGCCCTGGTGATCCTGTACAAGGGCGCCAAGGTCGACGAGGCCGCGCTTCGGGCCGTGTTCGACGTCATCCCCGCGAGCCCCGTCTGCGGCTTCCAACCGGGTGGCCAGTCACCCGGACCGGTGATCGCCCGCTTCGATGACATGGCCTGGCCGTTCGCCGCGATCCTCTGGGGCCGCGTCTTGCCGCTCCAGACGCTCGACCAGCAGGCGATCCTGGACCTCTACCAGACCTATGGCGAGCGGACGAACCCCGAGGAGCTGTGCCCCGGAGCCAGGGAGTCCGCGGCTCCGTCGGATTCGGCGGCGCCCAGTGCGGCTTCGTCCGCCGCGCCCTCCGCGGCCCCGTCGACGGCCCCGAGTGGTTCGGCTGGCCCGAGCGTGGCGCCAAGCTGACCGGCGCCGGATGCGCCTGATCGCGTTCTACGGAACGGACGCCATCCGGACCGGTCGGATCGAGGGAAACCAGGTCGTGGTCGGCGGCGGCCGGCTCGACCCATATGGCCGCCTCGACGACGAGTTCGAGGAGGCGCTCGGCTGGCTGGCAACAGACCCCGAGGAGCGCGTGCCCCTCGAGGGACTGGAACCCGCGCCGATCCTCATCGCCCCGGGCAAGATCGTGTGTGTCGGGCTGAACTACCGCGAACACGCGGCCGAAGGTGGCCGCGACGCCCCCAGCCGACCACTCCTGTTCGCGAAGTTCGCCAACACCGTCGTGGGCGACGGCGACCCGGTCGTTCGACCGCAGGGCAGCCACGCCCTCGACCTCGAGGTCGAGCTGGGCGTCGTCATCGGCCGGACGGCCCGTCGGGTGACACGCGCCAACGCCATGGACCACGTCGCCGGCTACATCGTGGTCAACGACATCAGCGCTCGGGACTGGCAGGGTAGCCCGCAGGCCCTGCGCGACGGCGAGAAGGGCGACGGCCAGTGGCTCCGGGCCAAGGGTTCCGACACGTTCCTGCCGATGGGTCCGGTCCTCGTCACGCCCGACGAGCTCGATCCTGCCGCCGGCCTTCGCCTTCGCAGCTGGCGCATCGACGGGAACGGCCTGGAGCACCTGATGCAGGACGGCTCGACGTCCGACATGATCGGGGACGTCCCGTCCCTGATCGAGTTCGTCAGCTCGGTCATCACCCTGGATCCGGGCGACGTCATTGCGACCGGAACGCCATCCGGCGTCGGCGTCTTTCGCGACCCGCCCGTGTTCCTCGAGCCCGGTGACTGGGTGCGCTGCGAGATCGAGGGCATCGGCTCGGTGGAGAACCCCGTGATCGACTGGTCGGACGAGGCGTCGGGAGGGTAGTCTCCGGCCATGCAGGCCCTGGTCAAGACGCACGCCGCGCCCGGTCTGGAGCTGATCGACGTGCCGGTCCCGGCCGTCGGCATCAACGACGTCCTCGTCCGCGTCCAGAAGACCGGCATCTGCGGCACGGATCTGCATATCGAGGCGTGGGACCACTGGGCCCAGAACGCGATCAAGCCGCCGCTGACGGTCGGCCACGAGTTCGTCGGCGAGATCGTCGAGGTGGGCGCAAACGTCACGGACTTCACGCCGGGGGATCTCGTGAGCGGCGAGGGGCACGTGGTCTGCGGTCGCTGCCGCCACTGCCTTGCCGGCCGACGGCATCTGTGCGCCCGGGCCATCGGTCTGGGAGTCGGTCGTGATGGCGCGTTCGCCGAGTTCGTGGCCCTGCCGATGACGAACATCTGGCATCACTGGCCGGGCGTCGACCCCGAGGTCGCGGCCATCTTCGACCCGTTCGGGAACGCGGTCCACACGGCGCTCGCCTTCCCGATTCTTGGCGAAGACGTGCTGATCAGTGGGGCGGGGCCGATCGGCCTCATGGCGACGGCCGTGGCCCGCCACGCCGGCGCCCGCCATATCGTGGTCAGCGAGCCGAACCCCTTCCGTCGCGAGCTCGCCATCCGGATGGGCGCGACGATGGCCATCGATCCACGTGAGCGCAGCCTCCCCGACGTGTTCGAGGACCTCGACATGGTGGAGGGATTCGACGTTGCGATGGAGATGTCAGGCAACGCGAAGGCGCTTCGCGACGCGATCGGCTCCATGGCACATGGCGGAGGCGTCGCGATCCTCGGGCTGCCGACCGAGGACATCAGCCTCGACATCAACATGGTCGTCATGAAGATGCTCACCCTGCGCGGGATCTATGGCCGGGAGATGTACGAGACCTGGTACAAGATGACCGTCATGCTCCAGTCGGGGCTCGATATCACGCCGGCGATCACGCATCGGTTCAGCTACCGCGAACACGAGGCGGCATTTTCCGTTGCCCGTACTGGTGAATCTGGAAAAGTGATCATGGACTGGACGGCCTGAGTCGGCGAACATAGGCGCTCGATGTCGACCCGCCGGACCGATGCACTCGAGACGCCGCTGCGACCCGACCCTCTGGCCTTCCTGGAGGACGAGGTGGCGGCGCTCCGCGAACGCCACCTCTACCGCGCCCTGCGCGTGATGAGCAGCGGCCAGGGCCCCATCGTCTCGGTCGACGAGCGCCGCGTGATCAGCCTGTCGTCGAACGACTACCTCGGCCTCACGCACCACCCGCGGCTGCGCGAGGCCGCCCTGGTGGCGGTCCGCGACCTCGGCGTCGGATCTGGCGCGGTCCGCACGATCGCGGGCACCATGTCGATCCACGAGCAGCTCGAGGCGGAGCTGGCCGAGTTCAAGGGCACGCCAGCGGTCCTGACCTTCCAGTCCGGCTTCAGCGCGAACACCGGGGTCATCCCCACGATCACGGGCGAGACCGACCTCATCGTCAGCGACAGCCTCAACCACGCATCGATCATCGATGGCATGCGGCTGTCCAAGGCGCCACGCAAGATCTACCCACATGCGGACGTCGAGGCGCTCCGCGCCATCCTCGACGATGCGGTCCGCGGCGGGCGCCCGGGGAGCGGCGAGCCATACCGCCTGATCCTCGTCGTCACCGACGGCGTGTTCAGCATGGACGGCGACATCGCCCCACTCCCCGGCATCGTGGAGGCGGCCGAGGCCGTCGGTGCGGCCGTCTTCATCGACGACGCCCACGCGTCGGGCGTGCTCGGCCGGGACGGACGCGGCACGGTCGACCACTTCGGCCTCCACGGGCGCGTGGCGGTCCAGGTCGGGACGCTCAGCAAGGCGGTGGGCGTGCTGGGCGGCTACGTCGCCGGCTCCACCGCGCTGCGCGAGATCCTCACCCAGCGATCGCGGGCGTTCCTCTTCTCGACGTCGCACCCGCCGGCCGTCGTCGCGGCGTGCCGAGAGGCGATCCGCGTCATGGTGGACGAACCTGAGCTGCAC
>CAZFXH010000230.1:0-12393 GCA_964522905.1 uncultured Anaerolineaceae bacterium | reverse complement strand
GCTCGGGCGCGAACGCGTCGCCATGCAGCACGCCGCGGGACTGAGCGACGTTCACTGGCTGGATGCCGCCGAGGCCGCCGCGACCGTGGCCACCCTGTCGCCCGACGGCCATCGGGGTGGCAGCTTCCGCGCGGCCGACGGTCACATCGACCCGCCGCGCAACGTTCGGGCCTACTCCCTGGCCATGCAGGCGGCCGGGATCGAGCTGCGTGAGCGCACCGCGTTCACCGGCCTGCGCACCACTGCCGATGGCGTGCGCGTGACCGGCGTCGAGACGTCGGAGGGCACCATCGAGACCGATCGCCTGCTCCTTACCGGCGGACCGTCGCTGCGGTCGGTGGGGGTAGCGGCCGGGCTGCGGATCCCCGTCGGTGCCGCGCGTCACACGGTCGCGGTGCTCGAACCGCACGAAGCGTTCGCAGTCGACCGGATGCCGATGGTCTTCGATCTCGCGGCCGGACTCTACTGGCGTCTCGAGGAAGGCGGGCTCCTGTTCGGGTGGAGCGATCCCGATGAGGCGCCCGGCGAGGCGCGCGAGATCGACTGGACGGCCTACGAGCGTTATCGCGAGCGTCTGGCCGGGTATGTGCCGGTCACCCGCGACCTCGGGCTACGCCGGATCTGGGCCGCGACGATCGACTACACGCCCGACCACCTGCCGATCCTGGGATCGGCGCTGCGCCCTGACGGCACGATCATCGGCGGAGTGACGATCGCCTCGGCGGCAGGTCACGGGATGATGTGGGGCCCTGGGGTCGCCCGCGTGGCTGCGGACCTGGTCGTCACGGGCGGGTCGTCGCTCATCGACGTCACCGACTTCGGGCTGGATCGGTTCGACGAGCACGGCCGCAGCCGGCTCGCGCCGGATTCCGTTGCCTTGCCGTCCCCGGTTGCGGCCGACTGAGAGCGCCGCGACCGATCGGGTCGGCCGCGGCCAGCGAGGTCAGCTGCAGCCGCACCCGTCCCCACAGCAGCCGGTCCCTTCTGAGAGCACCGGCAGCCCCGCGATCGACGGCTTCGGCAGGTCGACCGGACGGATGTCCCCCATGGTCCAGGCCGCGGGCTTCGTGGCCTTGACGATGGCACCGTGCAAGCCGCCACCGACCGGATGGGTCGGCGTGACTGAGATCTCGCCGAGACCGACGGCCTCGAGCCCGGCCGTGTACTCCGCGAAGGAGAGGGCGCCCGCGATGCAGCCGACGAAGCTGCCACGCTCGGCGCGATCGTCGGGGGTGAGGGCATCGTCAGCCACGACGTCGCTGATGCCGATTCGGCCACCGGGTCGCAGCACGCGGGCGATCTCCCCGAGGACCGCGGCCTTGTCCGTGGAGAGATTGACGACGCAGTTGCTGATGACGACGTCGACCGACGCGTCGCCGAGCGGGATCGATTCGATCCGGCCCTTGCGGAACTCGACGTTCGTCGCGCCGGCCTCCGCCGCGTTGCGACGCGCCAGCTCGAGCATCTCATCGGTCATGTCGAGCCCATAGGCGAACCCCGTCGGCCCGACCCGCGACGCGGACAGGAGCACGTCGATGCCACCGCCGGAGCCCAGGTCCAGGACCACCTCACCCGGCCGGAGCTCGGCGACGGCGGTCGGGTTGCCGCAGCCCAGGCTCGCGAGCACGGCCGCATCCGGCAGGGCCGCGCGGTCTGTGGCGTCGTACAGCAGCTGTCCCCACGCGGGGTCGGACGGGTCGGTCATCACCGACGGGCTGCAGCAGCCCGCCGAGGCGTCCGACCGCGTGTCGCCGCGTCCCAGCACCGCGAGCGCCGCGTCGGCGTATCGGGCGCGCACTTCGTCGGTGATGGCTTCAGCGCTCGAGGTGGTGGTCGGCGTGGCGTCGGTGGTGGTCATGGGCTCAGAACTCCGTGAGGGGCGGCCGGCTCGGGCCGGGAAGGTCAGGCGGGGCAGCAGTCGGTGGCCAGGCCGAAGGCGGCCGACCCCTCGGGGCGGATCCCGACGATTCCTGCGATCCGCCGGCGCAGCGCGTCCGCACGCGACGGTCTGCTTTCCGCAAGAGCAAGGCGGTGCAGGAGCTGTCGCTGGTCGTCGCGGGTCTCCTCGCGCACGCCCCCGGCGATCATCCAGGCGATTCCGTTGTCGTTGAGCATCTCCAGGTCCTCCGACGTTTCCAAAAGGGGAGTATCGACAGAAATCAATATGCCCCACCGCGAAACACTTGTCAATATCGATTCTTGACGATATGCTGCCTGCATGTCCCGCACCCCCCGAACGACCACCCCGGACCCCGATATCCGGCTCCTCTCCGCCCTGGCCGACCCGACACGCCTCGCCATCGTCCGCGAGCTCGCCGAGAGCAGCGAGACCTGCGCGTGCGATTTCACGGCCGCGTGCGACGTGGGGCAGCCCACGGTGTCACACCACCTGCGCGTCCTGCGCGAGGCCGGTGTCGTCACGTCCGAGCGGCGCGGCCAGTGGATCTACTACCGCCTCGCTCCGGATGTGGCCGTTCGTCTCGCCACCATCGCCCGGGGCATGATCCCGGGTGGGCTCATCCCGGTCAGTGACCTCGTCACCCGACGCGGGGAGACCGCGACAGCCGGAGCCGGAGCCGCGGTCAGCGCTCCGGCCTGAGCGCGTCCGGCGGGATCAGCCAGCGGAGTTTCCCGCCCGCCGGACGGAGCGGCCGATCGACCTCGATCCGCGCGAACGCACCCTTTCGCATCGGAACGCTCGCCGCATCGCACAGCTCGGCCAGCAGGTCGCTGAAGTCCGGGTCGTGGCCCACGAGGACAGGTCGGTCCGGGTTCCTCGCGCGGGTGAGCACCCCCTCTAGTGCCTCGAGATCCAGTGAACCCGCCACACGGTCGTCCTCCGTGACGGCCACGTGGAGGTGACCCGCCACGATCTCGGCGGTCTGCGCTGCGCGGAGCTTGGGCGACGTGATGATGGCGTCCGTCCGGAACCCGATATCGGCGAGGAATTCACCGATCCGTTCGGCCTGGTCCCGGCCCTTCTCGCTCAGTGGCCGGGCCGCATCCGGTCCGTTCCAGGCCTCAGGATCGCCGGCGTGGGCGTGGCGCAGCAGGTGCAGCAGCATTCAGGCGGGCTGCCGGCGAGTGACGGTCGCGAACTGCCGGACCCGCTCGCCGATCTGGATGAACACCTTGCGGAAGACCGCCAGGCGTTCCTCCTCGGTGCCCTCGGCCGCTGCCGGGTCTTCGTAACCCCAGTGGAGCGACTCGTGCACGCCAGGGAAGACCGGGCAGCTCTGGCGCGCCTGGTCGCACACGGTCACGACGTAGTCGAACGACTGGTCCAGGTACTCGTCCACGGACTTCGATCGTGCCCAGGACGCGTTGATGCCAGCGTCCGCGAGGACGCGCAGGGTCAGCGGGTTGATGCCCTTGGGCTCGGTCCCGGCGCTGTGGACCTCGAAGGCGTCACCCCCGTGTTGACGCAGGAGCGCCTCGGCCATGACGCTGCGCGCGGAGTTACCGGTGCACACGAACAGCACGCGGATGGGATCGTGCCGCGCGTCACTCACGGGTTCAGGTCCTCCACATCGCCGGTCACGAGATAGACGATGTCCTCCGCGATGTTCGTGGAGCGGTCGCCGATACGCTCGAGGTAGTGCGAGGCGATGATGATCCGTGTCCCGCGTTCGACGTTGGCCGGGTCCTGGCGCATCAGCTCGACGACCTCGTCGAACGTCGCGTGATACAGCCGGTCGATATCGTCGTCGAGGACCGCCACCTCGCGGGCCGCGACCGCATCCGCGTCGACGAGCGCGCGCAGGACGCCGTGGACGAGGACGGCCGATCGCTCGGCCATCTCCGGCAGCTTCACGTAGTCGTTGAGCGGCGGTTCGGGCGCGAGCTTGATGACCTGCTTCGCGACCGACGAGGCGTGGTCGCCGATCCGCTCCAGCTCGTACGTGACGTGGTCGAGCGTCAGCAGGTAGCGCAGGTCGCGCGCGACCGGCTGCTGGGTCGCGATCGCCACGCTGATGAGCCGCGAGACCTCGCGCTGTGCATCGTTGATCTGCGCATCCGCCTTGATGATGTCGAGTGCCAGGCCGACATCGTGGCCGGTCAGCGCCTGGCTGGCCCGCCGGATGGCGTCCTCGACCATGGACCCCATGCGCAGGACGGCGTCCTTGATCTCCTGCTCCTGGATGTCGAGCAGGTCGCGCCGAGACGGGAGACCGCTGGGCGTATCTCCGACGGCGGCCGCGTCGAGGAGGCGCTCCACCTGCTGATCGACCGCTGTCTGGTCCGGCCCGTCGTCTCGCTCGGTCATATCGTCTCCTCAGGCTCTAGCCGAATCGGCCGGAGACGTAGTCCTCGGTCAGCTGGTTCTTCGGGTTCGTGAAGATCTCGACCGTCGGCGCCTCCTCCACCACGAACCCCGCGCGGTCGTCGCCCATCGTCATGAATACCGTCGTGTCGGACGCGCGGGCGGCCTGCTGCATGTTGTGGGTGACGATGACGATCGTGTAGTCCTTCTTGAGCTCGGCCATGAGCTCCTCGATCTGGAGTGTGCTCCGCGGATCCAGGGCAGAGCACGGCTCGTCCATGAGGATGACCTCGGGCTCGATCGCGATGGTTCGGGCGATGCACAGACGTTGTTGCTGACCACCGGACAGCGCCATGCCCGAATGCTTGAGCTTGTCCTTGACGTCATTCCAGAGGGCGGCGCGTCGCAGGCTGCGTTCGACGAGCTCGTTCAGATCCCCCTTGTAGCCATTCACCTTGGCACCGAAGGCGACATTCTCCCAGACCGTTTTCGGGAATGGATTCGGCTTCTGGAACACCATCCCGACGCGACGTCGTACGGCGACGGGATCGACGCCTTTCCCATACAGATCCTGGCCCTCCAGCAGGACCTTGCCCTCGGTCCGATAACCAGGCACCAGGTCGTTCATCCGATTGATGGTCCGGACAAGCGTCGACTTCCCGCAGCCCGACGGCCCGATCAAGGCGGTGATCTGCTGCTTCTTGATCTCCAGCGAGACATTCCTCACCGCGCGGAACGATCCGTAGTAACAACTGAGGTCCTGGAGTTCGACGACCGTGGGCCGGTCGACGTCAACATCGCCCGAACGTTGATGGGCCGGAACGATCCTGATCGCGGGGCCTGCAGGCTCGGCCGACGATCCGTGCGGAGGCGCCTCGGGCGACTCGACGTTCAAGTGATCCTCCCCTACCACTGGATGTGCCTCGACAGCCGGATGCGGACTGCCAGCGCGAGCGCATTGAGCAAGAGCATCAGGGCCAACAGCACGATGATCGCGGCGGCCGAGATTCCCTGGAAGTCCGCCTGCGGTCGACCGGCCCATTGATAGACCTGGATCGGCAGGATGGTGTACCCACCCTCGAGCGGGCTCGGGAGGAAGGTCACGAAGGTGAAGGCGCCGACCAGGATCAGAGGGGCAGTCTCGCCGATCGCTCGGGCCATCGCCAGGATGATGCCGGTCATGATCCCGGGGGCTGCAGCCGGCAAAAGTGTCCCTTGAACCATCTGCCACTTCGATGCGCCCAACGCGTACGCACCCTCTCGCTGCGCGTCTGGCACGGCTTTGAGGGCCTCGATCGCGGCGATGATGACGACTGGCAGGATCAGCAGGGTCAGGGTCAGTGCTCCGGAGATGAGGGTGAAGCCGAGCCCGGCGGCCCGCACGAAGAGGGCAAGGCCGAAGATGCCATAGATGACGGACGGGACACCCGACAGATTTGCGATGTTGGTGCGCATGAGCCGAGTGAACCGATTGTCAGCGGCATACTCGGACATGTAGATCGCCGCGGCGACGCCGGTCGGGAACGTCAACAGACCCACGATCAGGCCGATCTGCAACGACCCTGCGAGCGCCGGCAGGATCCCCGCCCGCTCCGGTCGGCGCGACGGCACGCCGGTGATGAAGTCCGGATCGAGCCATGGGAGGCCGCGGCTGAGCACGTCGTACAGGAGCAGCAGCAGCGCGATAAGGAGGATCCCGATGGCGCCCAGACAGGCACCGTAGAACAGGGTGCCACGGAACTTCCGGCGCATGAGATTCGGCTCGAATCGACCTCGAATCGGGGCTTCCGGCGCCAGGGTCGTCGCGCTCATCAGTAGGCCGTTCGGAAGCGCGACACGATGCGATTACTGATCAGGTTCAGGACGAGCGTCGTCGTGAACAGCACGGCCGCGACCGCGAACAGCGCCTTGAACTGGACCGACCCCTGCGACGTATCGCCGAGGCTGATCTGGACGATGAAGGCGGTCATCGTCTGGATGCTCTCAAGCGGGTTGAGGGTCAGCTGCGGATTCGTGCCGACCGCCAGCACCACCGCCATCGTCTCCCCGATCGCGCGGCTCATGGCCAGGATGATGGACGCCATCACGCCTGAGATCGCGGCCGGGAAGATGACCTTTCGCACGACCTCGAACTTGGTAGCACCCATCGCATAGGCCCCCTCACGCAGGCCGCGTGGCACGGCACTCATGGCGTCTTCGGAGATCGAGGCGATGAGCGGCGTGATCAGCAGGCCGACGACGATGCCGCCGGCGAGGGCCGAGAAGGTGCCGATCTCGTCCTGGAAGATGGGCTTCAGCAAGTTCGGCGTCACGAAGTTGATCGCAAAGAAGCCGAGCACGATGGTCGGGATGCCGGCGATCGTCTCGAGGAGGGGTTTTACGAGGTTTCGAAGTTTCGGCGAGGCATATTCTGCGAGGAGCACTGCCGCGAGCAGGCCGAGCGGGATCGCGATGACCAGAGCGATGACGGCAACCAGGAGCGTGCCCGTAACGAGCGGGATCACACCCCAGGCGAACGGTCGGATGGACGCCGACCAGACGGTCCCGGTCAGAAACTCGATGGGACTCACCTCGACGAAGAACTCGAGGGTCTGCACGACGAGCACCGCAACGATGCCGATCGTTGTCAGCACGCCGACCGACGCGGCCACCAGAAGCAGGATCTCGATCACACGCTCACTGACGGGTCGACGCCGCGTAAGCGTCGTCGTTGCGCTTGTCATCCGATATGGCACTCCATGTCCAGCCAGGTCGCTAGCCGCCCTGGCCTACGTCGTCGCTGGAGAATCCATCGAAGCGACGCGCCGGCCCGATCCGAGTTCGGGCCGGCGCGTGCTAGGAGGAGAGTAGCAGCGAGTATCAGCTCCCGACGGCGGACGCCCACTCGGCCTTCTCGGCCGCCAGCTGGTCGTCGGGGATCGCGATGTACCCGACTTCGGTGGACAGCTCGTTGGTGTTGTCGAGATAGAAATCGACGAAGGCCTTCAGTTCGGGCCGCTCCTTGGCTTTGTTGACGTCTGGGTAGATGAACAGGGGACGGCTGAGCGGGGCGTACTCGTTCGAGTTGATCGTCTCGGGCGTCGGCTCGACGCAGCCATCGCCGCCATCCACCCCGACCGCCCGGACCTTGTCCCTGTTCTCCTCGAAGTACGCGTACCCGAAGTAGCCGATGGCATTGACGTCGCCGCCGACGCCGGTCACCAGGACGTTGTCATCCTCCGACTGCGTGGCGAAGGTCGTTGACGCCTTGGTTTCACCCGAGATCTCTTCGGTGAAGTAGTCGAAGGTGCCCGAGTCGGCTCCCGGAATGAACCGGACGATGGCTTCTGCCGGCAGTCCAGCGCGAACGTCGGCCCATGTGACGGTCTCCGGCGAATCCGGCCCGAAGATGGCATTGAGTTCCGCGATCGTAAGGCAGTCGACGAAGTCGTTGGCAGGGTTCACGACGACGGACAGTCCATCGATCGCCACGAGAAGCTCGGCGTACTCG
This sequence comes from uncultured Anaerolineaceae bacterium, assembly GCA_964522905.1. Lineage (GTDB taxonomy): Bacteria > Chloroflexota > Limnocylindria > Limnocylindrales > CSP1-4 > SPCO01. The sequence continues at coordinate 4,639 of CAZFXH010000230.1, read as the reverse complement.
ATGCCGTTCGCCTTGCAGGCGACGCCTTCCTCCTCATCGTCAACTTTGACCGGACGAGATGCGTCATTGATGTCGGTCTCGCCGCGACAGAATTTCTGGAAGCCCCCACCAGTACCGGAGAATGCGACTGGTACCCGGACGCCCGGGTTCGCGATCTGGAACTCCTCGGCCACGGCTTCGGTGATCGGGAAGACCGTGCTCGAGCCGTCGATCGAGACCGTGCCGGACAGATCGGCGGGGGCCATGCTTTCTGGCGCCGTGCTGTTGCCGGCCGTGGTGGGCGCGGCCGATGTGCCGCCGCCGCCCCCGCACGCGCCGATGGCCAACGCCGCCACCAACGCGAGTGCTCCCAGGCGCCTGGGATTCGTGGTCGTCACTCGATGTTTCCTCCTGCAGGGCGCCGCTCCGGCGCGATCTTCGACGGACAGTCCCTCTGGTCTGACAGGGTCAGGCTCGGGTGCGGGCGTCAACGGCCGCTTTTCGAGCGGTTAAGGCTGCGTTAACGGCGGCCGGGATCCAGGCGATAGCCGACGCCTCGCACGGTCACGATGTGGACCGGCGCATCAGGCTGCGGCTCGAGCTTGCTGCGCAGCCACCGCACATGGACGTCGACCGTGCGCGGGTCGCCATCGTGGTCGTGTCCCCACACGCGGTCGAGCAGCTGGCGGCGCGTATAGGCGCGCCCGGGATGGGCGGCGAGCATCGCGAGGAGCTGGAACTCCTTGGGCCGGAGGTGGACGAGCCGGCCGGAGCGACGGACCTCGTGAGCGATCAGGTCGATCGACGCGTCCTCGGTGACGGTCAGGACCGTCTCGTGCCGGCTCCGGGCGCGATCCTCGAGGATGGCCAGGCGAGCGGCCAGCTCGGCCGGTTCGATCGCGTCGGACAGAGCCTCGTCGACGCCGGCGCGCAGGGCATCGAGCCGTTCGTCGATGGCTTCGGGGGCGCTCAGGAGCACGACGCGCAACGAGGGACGGCGCCGGCGCTCCTGCAGCGTCGTTTCGATATCGTCGTTGCAGGCCGGTGGGCGCGCGAGGATCGCGATGCGGGGCCGTGCGGCTGTGAGGAGCCCCGCGAAAACGGCCGGGTCGCCCGTCGTGCGCAGCGACGCAATCGAGCCGAGCATGCCCAGCTGGGCGATAGGCCCACCGTCGGCCAGCGCGATCCATTGCGGGCGCGGATCGATCGACATGCCCGCGACGATGGTCGGCAAGCGCTAACCGCTTGTCGACAGGTCGTTAACAGGATGTTCGCTTTCAGCCCAGTGGCCGTTCGGCGTTAATCTCCGAGTGGTACCGTTCCGTGCCGCCCTCGCATCGGGCGCGGACGTGGAAAGGGAGAGACACACGATGGCGAAGTCGACCAACGGGGCACCAAAGGTGAAACGCTCGAGCCTGCCGGCGGACGTCGTCGGCGCGGCGAGTGACGTGGTCGCCGCCGCCCAGAAAGCGTCGGCGCCGGTGACCTCCAAGGCCGCCCGGGAGCTCAAGAAGCTTGGCAAGCAGCTGGACGCGGCCCGCGCTACGGAAACCAAGCGGCTGCGGCAGCTTGCGAAGGCCGAGGGGTCGAAGGGCCGCAAGCAGGTCGCGAAGCGTCAGCAGCAGGCCGCCGAGGCCGCCGCCGATGTCGCGGGTCTCGTCGTGCGGATCGCCGGCCGAGCGCGCGGGGCGGCCGGGAATGCCGCGGAATTCCTCGGTGACACCGCGATGGATGTCGGGGGCGCGGCCCTCATAGCGGCGCAGGCGGTGTCACCGATCAGGTCGGCGCCACAGAGGTTCGCGAGTCGCGCGGCGACGACGGCATCCTCTGCCCGGCGTCGGGTCACCCGGAAGCCCACGACCCGAGGCAGCAGCACGGCCAGGCCGGCCACGGCAAGCGCGACCGCGTCAACGGCCGCGGCGCCGGCGACGGTCAGGGCCAAGCCTGCGACTGCGTCGAAGGCCGCAACGGCCAAGCGTGCGACGACCGCGCGCAAGGCGAGCACCCGCAAGACGAGCACCCGCAAGGCAAGCACGCGCAAGGCAAGCACGCGCAAGGCGAGCACGGCCCGGACGAAGCCCCCGACGACACGGAAGAGATCCGCCACGCCCGGGGCAGCCACGACCGGGGCAGCCACGACCTCGTCCGCCCCGACGGCGGCAGCAGCGGGCAAACCGGCGACAGCGAAGGCGGCGACGCGCAAGCCCGCGACGACCAGGGCAGCGGCCAGGCCCGCAGCGGCCAAGGCGGCTACGCGCAAGTCGGCGACTGCAAAGCCTGCGACCAGCAAGCCGGCGACGTCGGGTACGACGAAGGCCGCAACGGCGAAGGCGGCAACGAGCAAGCCGGCAACGAGCAAGCCGACGACCCAGAAGACGGCCACCCGCCGATCCGGGACGACCCGCAAGTCAGCCGCCAAGCGAGCCACGCCACGCGCCCGCCGATCGACCGGTCCCGCGCCAGGCACGGACGCCACCACCACCACCCCTTGATCGTCGGCCGCACGACCTGCAGCGGCACCTGGTGAGCGACCGGCCGCATATCGGCGCGTCGGTCGATCTGGGCTCGAACTCCGTCCACCTGCTCGTGGCCGAGATCCACGGCCACGAGCTCCTGCCGCTGGTCGACGAATCGGTCTTCCTCGGGCTGGGTGCGGCCGTCGACGAGCAGGCGCATCTCGGCGCGGCCCGGCGCGCGGAGCTGGTCGAGGCACTTCTTCGGTACGCCACGACCGCCCGCCAGCTCGGCGCATCCGCGATCACGTTCATGGGCACCGAGCCCATCCGGCGGGCCGCCGACGCGGCCCGCATCGTGGTGGACGTCGAACGCGCCACCGGTGTCGGGCTCCATGTCCTGTCACACGAGGAGGAGGCGTACCTGACACTCGTCGGCGTGACGATGGGCCAGCCGGTCGAGCACGAGACACTCGTCGTCGACATCGGCGGCGGCAGCTCGGAGTTCTGCGCCGTCGCAGCCGGCGGCCTTCCTCGCGCGGCCGGTCTTCGGCTCGGCTCCGATCGACTGACCACGCACTGCGTCCCCGACGACCCACCGACCGCCCACCAGCTCGAATCGATGGCGGCCGCCGCCGACGCGACCCTCGCCGACGCACTTCCGGTCGACCCCACCGACCTCGTCGCCGTCGGCGGCACCCCGTCCAACCTCCTCAAGGTGACCGCTGGCGGCACCGCCGATCGGACCCTGACCGACGCGCGACTGGCGGAGGCACTCGCGAACCTCACGGAGCGACCGGCCGCCGACACCTCCGAGCGCTTCGGGGTGAATCCGACTCGAGCGCGCCTCCTCCCCGCGGGCGCCGTGATCGTCCTGGCGCTCATGCGACGCTACGGGGTCGACCGGATCCGCGTGTCAGAGGAGGGGATGCGTGAAGGCGCGATCCTGACCGCGCACCACGCGGGGCGGGCGTGGCGCGATCGCCTTCCGGCGCTCGCCCACGGCTGGCGCCGCTAGGACCGCACGGTCAGAGCCCGGCGACCAGCCGACCAAGGGTTCGCCGGAACCGGAGCACCGCCACGCCCCGCCACGTCGCGCCGACCGCCCGCCGAAGCCGCGCGACCTCCTTCTCCCGGTCGACGAGATAGCGGCCGATCGCCGCGCTCTCCGGCGCACTCAGGTCGCCGGTGTGCTCGACGAGGAATGTCCGGGTCATCGATGCGGTGACGTCAGCGTCGTTCATCAGCCCGAGATGGTCCTGCAGGGCGGTCACCCTCGCGATCAGCGGGTCCACCTCGGGTCCGAGCGGCTCGCGTACGAATTCCATCGAATAGCGCAGCCACTTGCCGGCGATGCGCAGCTCGTGGAGCGTCCCGACATCTGCCCAGCGCAGCGCGGATTCGTAGCCACGCACCCCTTCGTACGCGGTCCAGATGCGCGACGGCGCCGTGTCGCGGACGCGGTGCGGCTGCACGGCACCGACCTGCCGGACCGCCGCGCCCTCCGTGCGAGCGAAGTCGATGTAGTCGTCGAGCCAGCGCCGGAAGCCCCCCGAGTCGAGCTCGCGCAGGAGCAGGACCCGGGCATCGTCGCGATGCTGCCGCCAGGAAGCGAGGAGCGGCTCGAGCGCGCGCTGCTCGGCGACCGGCAGGTCGGCAGTGTAGGCATCGGCCGCCTCGAGTTGTACTTCGAGGTCGCGCACGGCACCGAGTCGCCGGGCGGTGTCGCGCAGCCCGTCCCGGTAGCGTTTCGTCCGTCCCTTGCTGAACGCATCACCGAAGATCCGCCATGCCGCGCGCTGCCGGCGGGTGGCCACGCGCATCTTGTGCACGGCTACCGTCTCGATGCCTTCGCGGACCCCAGGTTCGTGGTCGAGCATCCGCGCCAGATGGAAGCGCATGACCTTGCGCCCCGCCTCCGCGATGTGATCGTCGGCGGTCACGCCCGGGGTCTTGCCCACGATGAGCCGGGGGAGGCCGCGCTCCGCTTGATGGGCCATGACGGTCTCGACCGCCGGCAGCGCCGCGGGCTCATCGCCGGCCGCGCCATCGACCGCCGCGAGGGCCGCCTCGAACTTGCTCGTCATCGCCCGTTGCAGCGTCGGTTCGGCGTCGAGCGCCGCCCCGAGCGCCTCCAGCTCTCCCTCATCGCCCTTCGTGAGTTCGGCCTCGAGCTCCACGAACCGGTCGACGATCCGGCCACGGCT
>CAZFXH010000229.1:0-4569 GCA_964522905.1 uncultured Anaerolineaceae bacterium | reverse complement strand
GGCAGCCGCCGTGCTGCATGCGCAAGAGCTCGTCGACGCCTTCGTCGAACTCATGGTTGCCAACGCCGTTGTAATCGAGGTCCATCAGGTTGAAGGCCTCGATCGTGGGCTCGTCATGGAAGACCGCCGACATGAGCGGCGTGGCCCCGATCAGGTCACCGGCCGAAACGAACAGCGTGTTCGGGTTCGTGGCCCGCAGCTGGCGGACATGCGTCGCGAGGTACTCCACGCCACCTGCCGCCGTGGCTCCGATCCGGCCCCCGGAGCTGGTCGCCGGGACGGGCTCCAGCTGTCCGTGGAAGTCGTTCAGGCCGAGGATCTGGATCTTCGTGGTCTTGGCCTTGTTACCAGCCGGGTTGCCGTCGGGTGGCGTCGCGGTGACGGCCGGCACGGCGACCGACAGGATGATCAGCGCCGCGCTGGACAGCGCGACCAGTCGGGATACGCGAGATCGAATCACCGATGCTCCTCCAAGGTGACGGGGCACGACCGTGGGACGGGGCGGCTGTGCAAGCGAGTGGGCCGACCTCCTCCGAGCGGCGCACTGCCAAGGCTTGGTCGACCACGATAACCCCCCATGACCCATCTGTTAATGCCAAAACCTCACTTCACTCCCCGGCAGCGGTGCACGTGCGCACCGTTGATGGCGGGGTGAGCGTCGGTGGCGATGCTTGGCCCATGTCCATGTCCGCAGTCGTCGAGGAGCGGCTCGCGCGCCTGACCGCCGACCAGCGCGGGGCCGCCACGGCACCACCCGGACCCGTGCTGTGCGTGGCCCCGGCCGGGAGTGGCAAGACGACCACGCTCGTAGCACGGATCGCCTGGCTGATCGACGGTGGCGTCGCCCCGGACACGATCGCTGCGATCACATTCAACAAGCGCGCCGCAGAGGAGCTCGGCGAGCGACTGGACGGTGCCGTTGCGCCGCTCGGAGTCGCGGCGCGGGCCGTGCGTGTCCGGACCTTCCACGCGCTGGGCCGCGAGATCCTGCGCGACGCCGGAGCGGCCGTCGAGCCGCTGTTCGATCGTGCGGCCTTGATCGCCGAGCTGTGGCCAGCCGCAACGGCGTCGGACGTAGGTCGGCTCGACACGGCCTTCTCCCGACTGAAGCTCGATCTTGGCGCCACCGCCCCCGAGATCGCGGCCGACCCGGGTGCGGGGCCCGTGGCCCAAGCGTTCGTCCGCTACGAGGCCGCGATCGCGGAACGCGGCGGCCTGGACTTCGACGACCTCGTCCGTGGCGCCCTCCGCGCGCTGGAGGACGACCAGCCGTTGCTGGCCGCATGGCGCCGACGCTGCGGCCACCTGCTCGTCGACGAGGTCCAGGACGTGGACCGTTCCCAGCTGCGGCTCGCGCTGCTGCTGGCCGCACCGGCGAACCGCATCTTCCTCGTGGGCGACGACGATCAGTCGATCTACGGCTGGCGCCTTGCCGACGTTCGCCGCGTGCTCGCGCTCGAGGCGGCGCTGCCCGGCCTCCGACGGGTCGACCTCCAGGTGAACCATCGCTGCCCGGTCCCGGTCGTGGAGCGCGCCGTCCGCCTGATCGAGCACAACCGAGAACGATTCGCAAAGATCGTCCGACCCCGACCGGACGCCCCGGGCTCCCTGGTCCTGGCGCCGGATGCGACCGACGAGCCCGCCCGCACCGAGCGACTGCTCCGCTCGTGGCCGGACGACGACGGGACCCGAGCGGTCCTGGCCCGAACGAACCGCGAACTGCGACCGGCGGTCCTCGCGGCGTTGGCCCTCGGCGAACCGTTCCGGGCGTCTGCCGTCGGCCTGCTCGTCGACGACCCCGCGCTGGACGGTTTGCTCGTGCGGGCGGCCGCGGAGACCGACCCAGAGTTCCCGCTCCTCGTCCGCCTGGGTCGACTTCGGCGCAGCGTGGCCCTGGACGGCACGGAGGCGGAGCGGGATCTTGCAACGGCCCTGCTGGCGTGGGCCGCGCCCCATGCCGACCTGCCGGACCTCGTCGCCGCGATCGAGACGATGCGGGCCCGCCTGGCTGTCCTGCGGCGGGACGACGCGAGGCTCAGCCTGGCGACCGCCCACTCCACGAAAGGCGCCGAGTTCGACCACGTCGCGGTCGTGGGGATGGAGGAGGGCCGCTTCCCGAGTGGGCGCGCCGTGACGGAGTCCGATGAGCCGGAACGCGCCATGGAGGAGGAGCGGCGGCTCGGGTACGTCGCCTGGACGCGCGCCCGGCGCACGCTCACCCTGAGCTACGACCCGGCGGTCCCCTCCCCGTTCCTGCTCGAGGCATTCAGCCCGGAGGAGCTCGGCCTCGACGCCGACGTCGCCGCCGCCTGACCTAACTCCTCGGGCGGTTGATCTCCCGGAGGAGCCGGTCGACCGACTCGAGGAACGGCTCCGTCAGGTCGGTCGGCAGCGCGTCACGGATCGAATCCTTGGGGCCGTAGGCTGCGCGTGCCCGAAGCGCTGCCGCCCGCAGGCCGCGCAGGTCGTCGTCGCGTAGCCGATCGGGCAGGGGTTCGAGGTAGGCGGTCCAGCGCGCGTGTCCTCGTTCCCGCGAGGCCTCGAGCAGGCGATCAGCATGCCGAGCCGCCGCCAGCCCCAGATCGTCGATGACGGGGTACAGGTGACGTGCCGGGACGACGGTCCGGGCCGGGTCAGCCATCCTGCGGCGTGGCCGCGGCCCCGTCGGGGCCCGTCCCTTCGGACGGCTTGATGAGGAGGAGCGGCAGGCGCTTGCGCTCCGATCCGTTGACAAGGATGCGGAACGAGTAGTCGCCCGGCGAGGGGAAGGACAGGTTCCACAGGTCGATCGAGAAGGTCAGCGTGGCGTCGCGGCCGTCGCGCTGGCTTCGTGCGACGAGGCTGCCGGTCGCACCGGCCACCTCGCCCCCGTCGGGATCCAGCAGCACGAAGCGGATCTCGTGCTCGCGTTCGGTCTCGGGTGCAGTGATCGCGAGCCCGATGACCAGCGCGAGGTGCGGGTGGCGGAGCGGGAACCGACGTCCGCCGATCCGCGCGATCCCTCCGCCGAGAACGTGGAACTTCTGGCCCGGGACGGTCTCCGCGGCGTCGGCGAGGAAGGCGAAGTCGATATCTGGCACGTGCCTATGCTAGCCCCCGGTGACGGCGCGCGGTGCCTCAGCGGCTCGCCTTCGCCGCGGCCGTCGCCCGCTTGCGAGACGGCGTGGCCGGCACGGCAGGGGGCCGGCGGTGGCCGTTGGTCCGATCCGGGTGCAGGCGACCCGCCTCTTCGGCGAAGGAAACGTCGGACAGCGGCACGAGCGGCTCGCCGCGCAGGACCCGGTCGAGGTACTCCGCCGTCGCCGACCCGGCGACCTTCGCGACCTGCTCCGGCGTCCCTTCGGCGATGACCAGGCCGCCCCGGTCGCCGCCCTCCGGCCCGAGATCCACGATCCAGTCCGCGGTCTTGATGACGTCGAGGTTGTGCTCGATGACGAGTACCGTATTCCCGCCGTCCACGAGGCGATGGAGGACCTCGAGCAGCTTCTCGACATCGGCGAAGTGCAGCCCGGTCGTCGGCTCATCGAGGACGTACAGGGTCCGGCCGGTCGCCCGCCTCGATAGCTCCGTCGAGAGCTTGACCCGCTGCGCCTCGCCGCCGGACAGCGTGGTCGCCGGCTGCCCGAGATGGACGTACCCAAGACCCACGTCATAGAGGGTCTGGAGCTTGGTCCGGACGTTCGGCACGGCCGAGAAGAAGTCGAGCGCCTCCGCGATCGTCATCTCCAGCACGTCCGCGATCGACTTCCCCTTGTAGTGGATCTCCAGCGCCTCGCGGTTGTAGCGCTTGCCCTTGCACACCTCGCACGGCACGTACACGTCCGGCAGGAACTGCATCTCGATCTTGAGGATGCCGTCGCCCTTGCAGTTCTCGCAGCGACCGCCCTTGACGTTGAACGAGAAGCGCCCCGGGGAGTAACCGCGGACGCGCGACTCCGGGACGCCCGCGAACAGCTCCCTGATCGGTGTGAACAGCCCGACGTAGGTCGCCGGGTTCGAGCGTGGTGTCCGCCCGATCGGGCTCTGGTCGATCTCGATGATCTTGTCGACGTACTCCGACCCGGTCAGCTGATCGTGGGCGCCGACCGGCTCTCGCGAACCGTTCAACTCGCGCGCGAGGGCTCGGTACAGCACTTCCGTGACCAGCGTGCTCTTGCCGCTGCCCGACACCCCCGTGACCGCGACGAACTCGCCGAGCGGCACACGAAAGTCGACCTTGCGCAGGTTGTGCTCGCGCGCGCCCTTGACGACCAGCGCCTTCCCGCTCCCCTTGCGGCGCGACTTCGGGATGGGGACCTGGCGCTCGCCACGGAGGTAGGCGCCGGTGATCGAACGCGGTTCGGCAAGCAGGTCCTCGAGCGTCCCGTTGGAGATGATCTCGCCGCCGTGCTCCCCGGCGCCGGGGCCGATGTCGACGACCCAGTCAGCCGTCCGGATGGTCTCCTCGTCGTGCTCGACGACCAGGACCGTGTTCCCAAGGTCCCGCAGGCGGGTGAGCGTCGCGATGAGCTTCGCGTTGTCGCGCTGGTGGAGCCCGATCGATGGCTCGTCGAGGATGTACAACACCCC
>CAZFXH010000228.1:0-3517 GCA_964522905.1 uncultured Anaerolineaceae bacterium | reverse complement strand
CGCCTCGAACTTGCTCGTCATCGCCCGTTGCAGCGTCGGTTCGGCGTCGAGCGCCGCCCCGAGCGCCTCCAGCTCTCCCTCATCGCCCTTCGTGAGTTCGGCCTCGAGCTCCACGAACCGGTCGACGATCCGGCCACGGCTGACGACATCGACCTCGTCGACGCTGAGCTCGACGCGGCTCTGGCCCGACTTGAGCTGTCGCTTGCGGCGGAGCTGGCGCACGGTCACGAGCTCCACCAGCGGCGCATCCCCGGCGTGCTCGAGCACGAGGGCGCGGGCGTCCGACGGTGGCCAGTCGACGGCCGCCCCGACGCGGTCCGCCGGGCCTTCGAGCTCCTCTCGTCGGACGGAGCCACCCGGCCCGTCGGTCCGTGCCAGCGACTTGACCGAGACGATCGTCTCGCCACCGGACTGGCGGAGCCGCACGGCGAAGCCTGCCCGACCCAGCGCCCCATCGGCGGTATCGACGTAGCGGTCCTCGAGTTGGATGGACCGCGCTCGGCCACTACCCCCCGCGAACGGTCCGACCCGGTCGGCTGCCAACAACCGTTCGGCTGCCGCCAGCTCGCCCACTCGGTACTTGAGCTCGACCTCAATAGGCCGCGTGTCCTCGGCGGTCACGCCCGCGGGTCCAACGATCCGGCCCCCGAGCCGGGCCTTCGGGGTACTGCCGCCACGTGGCCGGACGTCAGGGCGCGTTCCTTGAGGACCTCGAAGGTGTCGACCGTGCAGTCGCGCCCTTCGAGCACCTCCGTGCGGACCCACGAGGCGTCCGGCTGGAGCTGCCACGAGCGGCGGTCGTCGGCGAGCATCAGCTCGATGATCTCGGCGATGCGCGCCTTGGCGTCCGTGTCCTCGACCGGCACGACCGCCTCGACCCGACGATCGAGGTTGCGGTCCATCAGGTCGGCGGAGCCGATGTACCACTCGCGATCGCCACCGTTCTCGAAGCCCCAGATCCTCGAGTGCTCCAGGAACTCACCGACGATCGAGCGGACCCGGATGCGTTCGGAGATCCCGGGCAGGCCCGGCTGCAGCGAGCACGCGGCCCGCACGATGAGGTCGATGTCGACGCCGGCGCTCGACGCGTGATAGAGCGCCTCGATGACCGGGGTGTCCACGATCGAATTGAGTTTGAGGACGATCCGCGCCGGGCGCCCGGCAGCGGCGTGCGCCACCTCTCGATCGACGAGCGCCAGGAAGCCCGAGCGCAGGCTGTGGGGAGCCACGAGCAGCCGCCGGAACGTCCGCTGGCGCGACAGCCCGGTCAGGACGTTGAAGAGATCGGTCACGTCCGCCCCGATCTCCGGACGGGCTGTCAGCAAACCGAGATCCACGTACAGTCGGGCGGTCTTGGGGTTGTAGTTACCGGTCCCGATGTGGACGTAGCGGCGCAGCCCGGAGCCCTCGCGGCGCACGACGAGCGCCGTCTTCGAATGTGTCTTGAGCCCGACGAGGCCGTAGACGACATGCGCACCGGCCCGTTCCAGCTTGCGGGCCCAGATGATGTTCGCCTCCTCGTCGAAGCGCGCCTTGATCTCGACGAGCACGACGACCTGCTTGCCGCGCTCCGCGGCGCGGATCAGCGACTGGACGATGGGCGAGTCGCCGGATGTCCGGTACAGCGTCTGCTTGATCGTGAGGACGTCGGGGTCGTCCGCGGCCTGGGTGATGAACCGCTCCACCGACGCGGCGAAGGAGTCGTACGGGTGATGGACGAGGATGTCGCCCGCCCGGACCGCCGCGAACACGTCGGCGGGCTCATCCTCGTCCGGCGGGATCAAGCGCGGCGGCGTGACCGGGGTCCACGGCTCGGCCCGCAGCTCCGGGCGATCGAGCTCGGCGATGCGGTACAGGGCGGTGAGATCGAGCATGCCGGAGATCTCGTAGCTGTCGTCGGCCTCGAGACCGAGCCCGCGCTGCAAGAGGGTGCGCGTGGCGGCCGGCATCGTCCGTTCGACTTCGAGCCGGACAGCCTCACCGAATCGGCGTCGGCGGAGCTCCTCCTCGATCGCCATCAACAGGTCGTCGGCCTCGTCCTCTTCGACCGTGAAATCGGCGTTGCGGGTGACCCTGAACAGGTGTGACTCGACGACCTCCATTCCGGTGAACAGGTCCTGGAGATTCGCTTCGATGACCTGGTCGATCGGGATGAAATGGTCCGGCTCGACCTCCAGCAGGCGCGGCAGGATCTGGGGCACCTTGACCCGCGCGAACACGCGCTCGCCGGTCTCGGGATCGCGCAGGCCGACGGCGATCGACAGGCTCAGCGTCGAGATGTACGGGAACGGGTGCCCGGGGTCGACGGCGAGTGGTGTCAGGACCGGGAAGATCTCGTCGTGGAAGCGCTGCCGGAGGACGGCGTGATGCTCCGGGATGTTCGGGTAGTCGACGATCTCGATGCCTTCGGCGGCCAGCGCCTGGCGGACCTGGACGAAGATGGCCGAATGGTCGGCGACGAGCGACAGGACGCGCTCACGGGCGGCGGCGACCTGGTCGCCAGGCGTCCGCCCGTCCGGGGCCCGCGTGACGGCCCCGGCCTCGATCTGCTGGCGCAGGCCGGCGACTCGGACCTGGAAGAACTCGTCGAGGTTGCCCGCGAAGATGGCCAGGAACCGCGCTCGCTCGAGCAGGGGATTGCGGGCGTCACGGGCCTCGTGCAGCACGCGGGCGTTGAACTCGAGCCAGGAGAGCTCGCGATTGAGGTACGGAAGCTCGGTCTGTTCCTTGCGTGACCGGCGGGGGCGCGTGGGAGCCGCGGATGAGGCGCGGGTTCCGGGCTCGACAGCGGCCATCTCTGGGTAGGGCTCCGGGTGCGTGGCGTGCGCGTTTAGGCGTCCCCGGGGGTCATGGGACTGGCCGGCGAGGATAGCACGGCCGCATGAACGCTCTTAGCCGTGGGCCTCATGCGTGCCGGCGGCCGGTATTCGCTGCGCGCCGTCTGCGGCTCCGCGACGCGCGGCGCACTCCGGGCACGGGCAACGGTCGCGCAGGAGCACGTACGGGTAGTAGCCGGTCCTGTGGCCGTCGGCCCAGTGCGGCGAGATCGCGTAGTTGCCCACCGGGTGCAGGTCGGTCAGGCTCGTCTGCTCCGTGGTGAGTGTGGGGTTGCTGTCGAGCCAGCCCGGCATCCCGGCTTCGCCCCGGCAATGTGCGCAGGGGCACAGCCAGCGGAGCGGCTCGAACCCGTACGTCGTGGCGTGGCCGTCGGCCCATTCGATGGCAAGCGTCGCGGCGGCACGGTCCGCGTGGATCTTCACGGCGGTGGTCTGGGGCGTCGCCGGCCCGAACGCGCCGGGTGCGTGGTTCGTGGTCGTCACCGCTCGATCGTCGCACACCCCGGACCTTCGGACCAGCGGCGGGGTGGCCGACTCGGGGCTATGCTCGACCCCGTGACCCTCGTGATCGACCGCGTCACCAAGCGGTTCGCGCAGACCGTGGCCCTCGACGAGCTCAGCTTCAGCGTGCCCAAGGGCCGGATCTTCGGCTTCCTGGGTGCCAACGGCGCCGGCAAGAC
>CAZFXH010000227.1:0-4404 GCA_964522905.1 uncultured Anaerolineaceae bacterium | reverse complement strand
GACCTCGCCGGGCTGAGCGCCGAGGGGTTCGGTCTCAGCCAGCCCAGCGTCACGATGGAGCCTGGCCAGCAAGACGATCCGAACGACCCGAGCTCGGCGAGCATCAAGAAGGACGTCGCGATCGACCATGCCTCGCGGCTCACGGTCGAGACGACGCTCGGCAGCGATGACTTCGACTTGTTCGTCGTCTTCGATGCGAACGGCGATGGCGCCTTCACGAACGCGGAGATCGTGGCCGCTTCGACCACCGGCTCCTCGAACGAGTTCGTCGAGCTGGTCGCGCCGGGCGACGGCGACTACCAGGTCTGGGTCCAGGGCTGGAGCGTCGCCGGGACACCCACGCTGGAGCTATCGATCGACGCCATCCAGGGCAACGACCTGACGGTCACCGGCGTGCCCGTAGGGCCGGTCGCGGCCGGGACCCCGGTCACGCTCACCGTCGACTTCTCGAAGACGATGACCGTCGGTCAGAGCTACTTCGGAGAGCTGCTCCTGGGTCCACCGACGGCGCCCACGGCCCTGAAGGTGCCGATCCAGATCAACCGGAACTGACGTCGCGTCTGTTCACGCTCACATGGAGGGCCCCCGGCATCGCCGGGGGCCCTCACTCGTCGGGTCGGCGGCAGGCGCCGCGTGGCCGTCGGGCGGCGGATCGGTCTAGAGGCCCGGCTGCCAGAGCGGCTCGTCGACGCCCCGCTCGTGGTTCTCGTAGCGGGCCATCACGAACAGCGCGTCCGACAGGCGGTTGAGGTAGGGCAGCACGAATTCCCCGATGGGCTCGTCCCGCGCCAGCGTGATCGTCTCCCGCTCTGCGCGGCGGCACACCGTGCGCGCAACGTGGAGCTGCGCAGCCCCAGGGGAACCGCCAGGGAGCACGAAGTTGGTCAACGGGCCGACGACCGCGTTGAACTCGTCGATAAGGCGCTCCAGGTGCTCGACATGGCGGGGCTGCACGGTCGGGATCGCGCTGCGACGCTCGTCGTCCTCGGGCCAGCACAGGTCAGAGCCCAGGTCGAACAGCTCGTTCTGGACGCGCCTGAGCTCGGTCGCGAGCCGCTCCGCGAGACCCAGCGACAGCGCGACGCCGATCGTCGAGTTGAGCTCATCGACCGTGCCGTAGGCGCTCACCCGGGCCGAGTCCTTCGACACGCGGCGCCCGCCCCCCAGGCCGGTCATGCCTTCGTCGCCGGTCTTCGTGTAGATCTTCGTCAGTCGCGGCATGCGCCCGATCGTACCCGACCGGTCCGACCACGCGGCCGAAGCCAGGCGGCGCGACCTGATTCGACGACGAGTTTCACGGCCCTCCCACGTTTGCCGCAATCCCGGCAGCCTGCTACCATCCGCCGGTCATAGATGGAAGAACATCAAGCACAGATCGTGTCGGAGGACCGAGTGCCGCTCGCGCGGGAACAGAAGCAGGAGATCATCACCGGGTATGCCACCAAGGAAGGTGACACCGGTTCGCCCGAAGTCCAGGTCGCGCTCCTTACCGAGCGGATCGCGGAGCTGACCGGGCATCTTCGCAGCTTCCCCAAAGACAACCATTCGCGCCGCGGCCTCCTCAAGCTCGTCGGCCAGCGCCGTCGCCTTCTCGCCTACCTGATGAAGAAGGACAGCGCGCGTTACCGGACCGTCATCGGACGGCTCGGACTCCGCCGCTAGCACCCGCCGGTCCGGACCCTGGGCGTCGCCCCGGGTTCGCGCATATCTCGGGGCCAGCAGCGCAGCAGGTCGACCCGCCTACGGGTCGTCTCCCTCCTCCACGACAAGGAGGATCGTTTCCCTTGTCTCAAACATTCGAGACACAGATCGGTGGTCGCACGCTGACCATCGAGACCGGCAAGCTCGCAACGCTCGCCGGCGGTTCCGTCACCGTTCGATACGGTGACACCATGGTGCTCGGGACGGCCAACCGGTCCGAGCCCCGCCCAGGCCTCGACTTCTTCCCGCTCACGGTCGATTTCGAGGAGCGGATGTACGCCGCGGGCAAGATCCCGGGCGGTTTCATCAAGCGCGAGGCGCGCCCATCCGAGCACGCGATCCTGGCCGCCCGCCAGACGGACCGGCCGATCCGGCCGCTCTTCCCCAAGGGCTACAAGGACGACGTCCAGCTCGTGATCACGGTCCTCTCCACGGATCAGGAGAACCTCCCCGACATCGTCGGCACGATCGCCGCGTCCGCGGCGCTCACGATCAGCGAGATCCCGTTCAACGGGCCGATCGCTTCCGTGCGCGTCGGCCGGATCGACGGCGAGTTCGTCGTCAACCCGGTCTTCAGCCAGATGAAGGACTCGGAGCTCGACCTGATCGTGGCCGGCACGCGCGACGCGATCATGATGGTCGAGGCCGGCGCGAACCTGCTGCCCGAGGCCGTCATGGCCGAGGCGATCCTGTTCGGCCATCGCGCGCTCCAGCCGATCGTCGACCTGCAGGAGCAGCTCCAGAAGGCCGTCGGCAAGGCCAAGCGCATCCCGTACATCGAGCCGCCGACCGACTCCGTGCTCGAGTTCGCGGACGCGACCGACGCCAAGCGCGAGCTCGTCGTCATCGATGTCGAGACGACCGGCACCGACCCGAAGATGTCGGATCTCGTCGAGGTCGCCGCAGTCAAGATCAAGGGCACCAAGGTCGTCGACCGCTGGTCGACGTTCGTGAACCCCGGACGGCCCATCGTCGGTAACCAGATGCACGGCATCACCGACAAGGACGTCCAGGGTGCGCCCAGCCCGAGGGAGGCGGCCGACAAGCTGCTGAGCTTCGTCGGGGACGCGCTGGTCGTCGGCCACAACGTCGGCTTCGACCTCGGCTTCATCGAAGAGGCCAGGGGCGAGGGCTTCCGGTTCCAGCCGGGCCACTACCTCGATACGCTGGTCATCGCCCGAGAGGGCTATCCCGGCGCGGAGTCGTACAAGCTGGGTGACCTCGCGCGCTTCTTCGGCGTCGAGCTGTCACAGAGTCATCGCGCGCTGCCGGACGCCGAGGCGACCGCCGAGCTCCTGCTCTGGTTCGCGAACGACCTGCCGGGCCGGGTCTCGGCCCTGCGCGAGTCGATCGCCAACGGGGTCCGCGCACAGCGCAACGGTGGCGACACGCCCGCGCTGCTCGAGGCGGCCCGTCGCGAGGCGCGCGTCAGCAAGAACCTGTTCAGCCTCGTCCAGAAGAAGACCGTCCGCCAGCTCGTGCTCGACGAGGGCATCCGCATCGACGGCCGCGGCCTGACGGACATCCGTCCGGTCTCGGTCGAAGTGGGGCTCGTCCCGCGGGCGCATGGCTCCGGCCTGTTCACGCGCGGCGAGACCCAGGCGCTCACGGTCGCCACGCTCGGTTCATCCTCGGACGTCCAGCGCATCGACACGATCAGCCCGGAGACGGAGAAGCGCTATCTCCACCACTACAACTTTCCGCCGTACAGCACTGGCGAGAACAAGATGATGCGCGGGCCCAGCCGGCGCGACATCGGCCACGGCCATCTCGCCGAGCGGGCGCTCGTCCCCGTGCTGCCGAGCCACGACGAGTTCCCGTACGTCATCCGCCTCGTCAGCGAGTGCGTGACGTCGAACGGATCCACGTCGATGGCTTCGACCTGCGGCTCGACGCTTGCCCTCATGGACGCCGGCGTGCCGATCAAGGCACCCGTCGCGGGAGCCGCGATGGGCCTGATCAGCGAGCCCGACGGCCGGTTCGTCGTGTTGACCGACATCCTCGGCAAGGAAGACGCCATCGGTGACATGGACTTCAAGGTGACCGGCACGCGGGACGGTGTGACCGCCCTGCAGATGGACATCAAGGTCCAGGGCATCAGCGAGGCGATCATCCGCGACGGCCTCAAGCAGGCCCTCACGGCCCGCCTGACGATCCTCGACAAGATGGCCGAGGTCCTCCCCGAGGCCCGCGCCGACATGAGCGACTTCGCGCCACGCATCATCACGATCAAGATCAACCCCGAGAAGATCCGCGAGATCATCGGCAAGGGTGGATCGATGATCCGCAAGATCCAGGAAGAGACCCAGACCGAGATCAACGTCGAGGACGATGGCACCGTGGAGATCGCGGCCGTCTCCGGCGAGAACTCGCGCAAGGCGATCCAGTGGATCGAGTCGCTGACCCGCGAAGTCGAGGTCGGGGCGCTGTACCTCGGCAAGGTCACCCGGATCATGGGCTTCGGCGCCTTCGTCGAGATCCTGCCGGGCAAGGAGGGCCTGGTCCGTATCGGTGAGCTCGCCGACTACCACGTGCCCACCGTCGAGGACGTCGTGTCCGTCGGCGACGAGGTGATGGTCGTCGTGACCGAGGTCGACCGCCAGGGCCGCGTCAACCTGTCCCGCAAGGCCGCGATGCAGCGCCACCTGGCCAAGGACCCCGTCTAGGGTCCAGTCTCGCCGGGCGGTCGCGCCCGGTCCCCCT
>CAZFXH010000226.1:0-12078 GCA_964522905.1 uncultured Anaerolineaceae bacterium | reverse complement strand
GTCGACGAGGCGCTCGTGTTCGAAGGCCGAGCGCTCGAGCCGTACACGGGTAACGAGCCGTCGAACTTCCAGATCCCGACCTCGGACGGGAAGCTCCGGCCGGCGAACCGGGCGGGCGTGCTTCGCTTCGAGCTCGGTGGCGCGCCGCTGCAGCTGACGGCGTACACGTTCGACGGTGGGGACGGCGAGTCGCTGTTCGTGCCCTTCCTGGACCAGACGAGCGGCACCGAGACCTATGGCGCGGGGCGATACCTCGACCTCGAGCCCGAGGACGACGGGACCTACACGCTCGACTTCAACCTCGCCTACCACCCGTCGTGCGTGTATGACATCAAGTTCTCGTGCCCGCTGACGCCGGCCGAGAACCGGCTGCCGGTCCGGATCGAGGCAGGGGAGCGGCTGGCGACGGGCTAGCGTGCATCGCTCCCGGCGCCCGGGTTCCCGGCAGTACCGGAGCTGGGCATCGGCCTTCTGTTCTTGCCATTGGGAGCAGCTCGACCAGAGTCGGCGCTCCGCGAGTCGGCGTATCGTAGCGTTGCCCCTGAGCACAAACAGGACTTTCGTCCTACGCCTTCCGGGCGAGGACCCCCCGTACCATCCGGCCACGCAGCTCATAAAGGAGTCCGGGGAATGAAACGAACCATCAGGGCCGCACTCGCGGCGCTCTCACTCGCAGCGGTAGTCGCAACGCCGGCGCTCGCCGCCAAGCCACTCGTCGAGACGTTCGAAGATAGCGGCACGTTCACGATCCCATGCGGGACCGTGACCCTCGTCGAGGACTACAGCCAGACCGTCGTCGTGACGAGTTGGCTCGACGCCAACGGCGACGTGACACGCGCCCATGCCCGCGTTCGCTTCGACGGCACCATCACGGCACCCGGATCGACGCTCCGACTGTCGGATGTCGGTCGGTTCACCAGCTTCATCGACTTCGGGCCAGACGGCCCGACCGTCCGCGAAGTCGGCATGATCTACAAGTTCAGCGCGCCGGGCCTCGGCGTGGTCGCCCACGACGTCGGCAAGCTCACGTTCTTCCCGGACGGGTCGGTCGAGACCAAGGGCCCGCACGACGTGTGGGACAACGGCCTCGAGGCGCTGATCTGCCCGTTGTTCGAGTAAACGAACGGCGGCTCAGTAGCCGGCGGGCGCCTCGGGCCAGGGCTTCGCGTACTCCTCGCGGTCGTATTCCTCGTGCGCCTCGGATAACCCTTTCGCCCACGTCCCGATGATCGAGTCGGCGTCGTCGCAGTCCTCGCCGGTCAGCCTGGTGTTGAGCCGCTTGACGTGGTCGCGGCTGATGTCGACGTGGCCGGCCTCGTGGTCGCGGATGAACTCAACGACGTCGCGCCACCACGCGAGCAGCCGCTTGGGCACGCGCTTGGGGGCGACCCAGCGCGGCATGTGGATCGTCAGCTTGGCCCGGACGGTCGCCTGCGAGATCGTGCAGTTCCCGTTGCTGACGCGCTGATCGATCGAATCCTCGATATCGAGGAAGGACGTGACGGCACAAGCGGCTGGCCGGGCGTCCCCTTCATGCCACTCGTAGTTGATGGCGCCACACGATTGCACGCCGCCGCTCGCCAGGCTGGCCCCGAGCTCGCTGACGGTGTCGCCCTCGATCTCGAAGTAGACGACCTCTGCGCCCGTGACGTTGACGCTGATCGATGGCAGGTTCGCGAGGCCACCGGCTGTGTTGGGTGGCTGATCGATGTCGGGCAGGGGATCGTCGCGGACGGCGACGGCTTCGCGGTGCCCGCTGAGCACATAGGCCGCCGTCTGTCCCACGCATCCCGCGGCCGAGCCGACCTGGGTCGGTGCCAGATCGAGCTCCAGCGAGCCGCGCATCTCCGTGGTCTCGACCGCCGAGCCCTCCGCACGGATCGTCGACAGCCACAGCCGGATGATCGAGGTGACCGTCGCGCCACCACGGATGGCATCGCCTTCCTCGTTGATGCACGGCCCCTCGTTCTCCGCCCGGGCCGCCGAGACATAGCGGTTCCCGTCGCGTTCCAGCGTAGCGATCGAGACCGGCCTGCTCCGCCCGAGCGGCGTCATCCTGACCTCGATCGATGGGCAGGGCTCGGCGTCGCATTGGGGCCTGATCTCGTAGGCCTCCTCGTCGAAGGCCGGTCCCGGGACCAGCGCCGATCGATCGTCGAGCGAGAGGATCTTGCGGATCCGCCAGACACCGCCGACCGGGCCAAGCTCGGCGACCGATGGTGCGGAGGCCGTCGGGGTCGGCGCGGGACGCGGCGTGGGAGGGGCGGCCGCGGTCTGGCTGGGGTCCGTGACGTCGCTGGAGGCGGGAGCGACCACCGACGCCGAGGGCGCGGGGGCGGGGGCGGCCTGGCAGCTCACGACGATCACGAGGCTCAGCGCCACGGCGACGTGACTCGTCCGCGGGCGGCGCGTCATGGCCAGTGCGAGATCACCCCGCGTGTCGACCGAGCGCCGTGACCCCCACCGCATCGACGCATCCTACGCGGCCGCCGTCGAGGTGCACTGCCGACCGCCCGGTCCATCCGGAGGAAGCGGTGTGCCCCGGCACCACGGGGACCACTGGCACCCGGGGCGTAAAATCAGGCGGACTCCCGGCCCGCCCACGAGTCGAGGCAGAGCTGCTTCCTCGGACGGGCCGAGCGTGCCAGGAGGACCCGCTCATGCAGGTATTTCTCGTGGAGTTGACGAACAAGCCGGGCTCGCTCGCCGACGTGGCCGAGGCCCTCGCCGCGAAAGGCATCAACATCGAAGCCATCAGCGGCACCGCCTGCGGTGACTCGGGCCGCGCCGCCATCAAGACCAGTGACGAGGCGACGACCCGAACCGCGCTCGATGCGGCCGGGCACAAGTACACCGTCATGGACGCCACCGACACCGCCATGCGTCACGAGCCGGGCACCCTGGCCAAGGCCGCTCGGCGCCTCGCCGACGAGGGGATCAACATCGAGGCCATCATGCCGATCGGCATGGAAGGCAACGAGGTGCATGTCGCGTTCGTGACCAGCGACGCGGCGAAGGCCCGCCAGGTCCTGACCGACGCGGGGATGGCGTCCCGCTAACAAGCCACTCCCGAGGCACTCTTGAAGGGCGGCGCTGGGGCGTCGCCCTTCGATGCTCGGCGGCTCAGCGCCGGTGCGTCAGCGTTCGCCGGCGAGATAGGCGTGCCACAGCAACCTGGCGGCGACGGCCCGCCACGGTCTCCACGCTTCGGCGACCGCCGCCTGTTCCGATCCGGTCGGCACGCTGGTCATGGCCTTGGCCCGACGCATCGCTCCCGCGAGCGCGAGGTCGCCGGTCGGCCAGATATCGGGTCGGCGCAGGGCCATCAGAAGGTAGATGTCCGCGCTCCAGCGACCGATGCCGACCACGCTCGTGAGCATCGTCCGGGCGTCGTCGTCCTCGGCCGCGGCCACCGCTTCGAGGTCGAGCCGGCCATCGAGCACGTCGCGCGCCAGCCCGACGAGGTAGCGCGACTTCTGGCGGGTCTGCCCGGCGGCTCGCAGTCCCTCCTCACCGCTGGCGACGATCGCGGCGGGCTGGACGATGCCGGTGGTCCGCACGAGCCGTTGGAACGCCGCCTCCGCCGACGCCAGCGAGATCTGCTGCTCGAGGATGATGCGGACGAGGGTCTCGAAGCCCGGTTCGCGGCCCCACAGCGGCGGGGGTCCGTGGCGCTCGGCGATGCCGGCAAGGTCCGTGTCGATCGCGGCGAGTTCCCGGACGGCGACGCCGATCCTCGCCTCGTCCAGGCGCGGCGATTCGGCTCCCTGGTCCGTGGCGGCCACGTCCTCAATGCCCCCGGAGGGACTCGGCGAGCTCCATGAGGGTCTCGACCACGGCCGCGGCACCGGCGCCGCGGAGGACCGCCTCGTCGACCGCGGCCCCGGCCGTCACGCCGATCGGGATCATCGCGGCGGCGACGGCCGCGACCATGTCCCATGTTGAGTCGCCGATATACCAGCAGCGGGTCGGCTCGACACCGATCTCCTCTGCGGCCACGAGGAGGAGATCCGGCTCGGGCTTGGCATGGTCGACGTGGCTTGCATCGACGATCTTTGGCTCCGCGGCCAGGCCGAGAGCCGCAACGGACTTCGTGACCTGCTCCTTGCGACTCGATGTGGCGATCGCCCAGGGCAGGCCGCGTGCCTCGATCGCATCGACAAGCTCTCGGACGCCGGGGAGCGGGCGAGGGGAGCGGTTGAGTTGTTCGTAGATCTCGCCGGACCGCTTGTCGATCGCCTCGGCACGGTCCTCGTCGAGCGTCACCCGGACAAGCGCGGCGACCTCGCGGGCGAGCCGCTTGCCGTCGACGCCGATCAGCGGCGCAAGCCGTTCGTGCGTGGTCGGGAGTCCGGCCTCCTCGAGCGCGTGCAGCCATGCGTCGATGCGCGTCTCGACCGTGTCGACGAGGGTCCCGTCGAGGTCGAAGATGACGGCGTCGGGCAGCGGCAGTCGTGTGGCGTCGGCGGCGTCGCCGGGAGCAAAGGGATCCGTGGGCATCCGCCTACGGTAGTCGGTCCCGGGCGTATCGACGTCCGGTGGGTCCGCCCAAGCGGGATGCCTCAGACGCCTGCTCGCCGAAGCTGCGGCCGGCTATTCGCCGTCGGCGCGACCTCCGATCCGGTCTGCCCGAGTCCGCTTCGGTCCGAACCACCACGCCGACCAAATGCCCACGAGCATCACCGCGACGCCCACGAGCCCGATGACGAGCGGTGCCGACACCCGGTCCGCGAGCGGTCCCGCGACGAGCGTCGGCGCGAGACTGGCCGCGCTCACGATCGATGCGAGCACCCCGAAGATGCGCCCGCGCACCTGTGAGGGCATCGCTTCGAGCAGGGCCGTCTGCGCCGACACCGACACCACCGCGTATGCCACGCCGGCGCAGAGCGCGACGGCGACGACGAAGGGCAGCACCGACACGCTGAAGGCCCCGAGCAGGCCGCCGAGCCAACCCGCCAGTGCCAGCGACGCCGTCAACAGACCCAGCACGATGTGTCCGCCCTCCGCCGCCCGCCGGTGCGACACGTACTGCCCGAACCGGCGCAGGCCGAACACGCCGATGACGACGCCGATCCCCAGCGGCACGACGATGACCGCCAACTGGTTCGGTTCGAGCCCGACCGTTGCTGCCAGGCCAGGCCCGAGCACGCCCAGGACCCCGGCCACGGACGCTCCCGCCGCATGGTGGAGGATCGGCCGGCTGACGTCGCGATCGTGTCGGATGACCCGGATGCCCTCTCGTAGCTCGTGGATGACCCGCAGGCCGACCTCTCGCCCGGATACGTGCGTGGCCCGGTTCGGTGGCGCGCTCGGCAGCCCGATACAGGCGACGGTGGCGGCGATGTAGAGCGCGGTCACGACCGCCAGCACGGCCGACGGGCCGGCCACCGTCACGAGCAGCGGACCCAGGAAGGCGAATCCGAGCGCGAACGATCCCTGTAGCGTCAGGTTGAAGATCCCCATCGCGGTCTGGAGCTGCGCGCGCGGTACGATTCGCGGGATCATCGAGCCCTCCGCCGGCGTGAGCGCCACGCTCGTGAGGCTGACTCCGAGATTGAGGGCCAGGAGCATCGGCACGTTCGCGCCCGCGACCGCGAGTCCCGCCGTCAGCAGCGCGCGGACGACGTTCGGCACCACGAGCGCCCAACGCAGGTTCAGCCGATCGACCACGACCCCTGCGAACGGCGACAGCACGATCTGCGGCAGCACGAAGGACGCGACCAGGGCCCCGACCGCGGTGTTCGACCGAGTCGTGGCGAAGACGAGCACGGTCAGCGCGTAGAGGGCCATGTTTCCGCCGACCTGGGTCGAGGCCTGGACGAACCACAGCCGCGCGAAGATCGGGTCCCGCAGGATCGACCGCGCGTGCGCCCTGTCCGTCATGCCGCGAACCTTACGGTGCCGCGCTGCCCGGGATGTCGGCGCGGGGGCGGCGCGATATGCTCGGTCCGATGATCCTTCGTATCGTCCTGGGTCGCCTTCCGTCAGGCACCGACGCCGACGCGCTCCTGGAGCTGCGGGGGCGGCTTTCCCGTGCGACCCGGGATGTACCCGGACTGGAGAGCCTCATCGTCGGGGCGCGGCGGGCACTCCTGTCGAAGCAGGGTGGCGACTCCCCGGTCGAGGCGGCCGTGGTGACGGTCTGGCGCGACGTCGACTCGATGGCGCGAGCGACCGGGATCGACGAGCAGGATCGGTTCCTCGGCCATCGCCTGCAGCTGCCGCTCGCCGTCGACCAGGCGGTCCATTACGAGATAGTCGGGCGGACGTTCGCGGCCCTGCCACCCGAGACGACGGCGTACCTTCGCATCCTCACGGTGCGCGCCCGCCCGAACGAGGAAGCGCGCCTCATCGAGACGCTGCGCGCGCGGCTTCCACTTCTGGTCGATCTGGGGCTCGTCGCGTCCCACCTCGGTCGGCGGGTCGTCGGCGCCGAGTTCGAGGCGGTCACGGTCGGTGTGTGGCCGGACGCGGAAACGCTCCGGGCAGCCACCGGAGGCGGGCCGGAGCGGCCCCTGTTCGAGCAGGAGTTGGCGCATTGGTCGGACCGGCTGCACCTCGAGACGTACGACGGGATCGAGATCGCGGCCAGGCTGCCGGAGGCGAGCGGCCCCCCGATCGTCATCATGGACGACCAGCTGCGCATCGTGGATGTCACCGCGACCGCGGCGGCGGCTCTCGGCCGCGAACCGGACGACCTGGTAGGGCGGTCCGTGAAGGAGCTATCGCGGACGGACCCGCAGGTCTTCGCTCGGAACACGGACGCGCTGCGGCATCAGGGGGCAGTGACGGGTGAGGCCAAATGGCACGTGCCTGACTCCGGGGAGGTCCTCCTGCGCTACGTTGCCCGCAAGGACGTGCCCGTCCCCGGGCGCCACACGGTCCTGGTCCATCGCTGGAACGAGCCACCGCCGACGGACGCCGATTTCGAGGCCGCGCTCGAGGTGGCGTTCCCGCTCCGGTAGGGCGACGCAAGGTGGCCTTCTTCTCCCGTTGTGCGTCAGGCCACGGGCGACAAGAACCACGGGCGACAAGAACCACGGGCGACGAGAAGAAGCCCCTCCCGAAGGAGGGGCTTCGACGTGCGATGGAAACTGCTGGATCAGCGGGGCGACTGGCCGCCCTGGCCGGGCCGGTTCTGGTTTTCCGGCCGCTGGTCCTTGTCGAGCGGGCTCGTGCCGCCGGGCTGTGCCGGATCGGTCCCGTCGGCCTGCCGCATATCGTGCTGCGAGCGATCGTTCCAGGCGCCCTCCGACGTCGCGGTCGGGTCGCCCTGCTTCCAGCTGTCCTGGCCCTGGGTGTCCTGGCCCTGGCTCAGGCCCTGATCCTTGTTCAGGCCCTGGCCTTGATACTGGCCCTGGCCCTGGCCCTTGCCCTGGCTGCCCTGGCCCTGGTGCTCGTTCTTGCCGTGCTGGGAGCCCTGATCCGAACCCGTCTGGCCATGGGTTCCGACCTGGCTTGACTCGCGCGGCATGCTGCCGGTGGTCTGCTTGTTCTGGTCCTTGTCCTTGCCCATGTGTGTACCTCCATCGGGTTCATCGGGGGTCACCCCAAGTGTGCCTGAGGCACCGGAACAGGCGGCTCAACCCCGCCCGACGGCGAGTTGCGGGAACCTTGCGCGAAAGTTGCGGCGGCTCTGGCCACCGAACCGACGTTCGAACGACCGCTACACTGGCCGTCCATGACCGACCCCGCCCCCGCCGTCTGGGTCATCGTCCCGACCTACGACGAGGCGGAGAACATCCGCCCGATCACCGTTGCGATCCTCGATGCGCTACCGGCCGCGACAGTCCTCGTGGTCGACGACGGCTCACCGGATGGCACAGGACGGATCGCAGACGAGTTGGCCGTAGCGGATCCGCGCATCCGGGTCCGACATCGGACCGCCAAGCAGGGCCTCGGGCGCGCGTACCTGGATGGCTTTGGCGTGGCGCTCGGTGGAGGCGCGACGATCGTCGTACAGATGGACGCCGACTTCAGCCACGACCCCGCCGCGCTCCCGTCGCTCGTCGCCCCGATCGAGTCCGGAGACGCCGATCTCGTGATCGGTTCGCGGTACACGAATGGTGGCGGCGTCGTGGACTGGGGCATCGGTCGGCGCCTGATCTCCCGGGGCGGCTCGCTCTTCGCGCGCCTCGTGCTGGGGTTGCGCCCCAACGACCTGACCGGCGGGTTCAAGGCCTGGCGGGCATCCACGATTGCCGCGGTCCCGTTCGATGGCGTGCACGCGGGTGGCTATGTCTTCCAGATCGAGATGACCTACCGAGCCAGCCGCGCCGGCGCCCGGATCCGGGAAGTGCCGATCACCTTCCGCGACCGGCGGGTGGGCCAGAGCAAGATGTCGCGACGGATCGTGATCGAGGCGCTCGTCGTGGTCGTACAGCTCCGGCTCGACGAGCTGGTCGGCTGGGTCGGACGGCGACGGCGGACGGAATGACCGACGGGCCGGGGCCGGGGCCCCTCGGCCGCGGAGAACGCTCCGGGCGGGTCCTCGGCGAGGCGGCGGCCCCGGATCTGCCGCCGGGCGTGCGCGTCGTCATGGACATCCGGGCCCTCCAGGAGCCGGCCCGCGCGCCCCGGACGGCCGGCTATCTGGACGGCCTGCTGAGCGGTTTCGATGCCGACCCGCGCCCCGGCGAGTCCTTCGCGTTCCTGCTCGCCTCGGACGAAGACGACCCGACGACCCGCTTCGAACACCTCGAGATCGTCGGCCGCCGCCTGCTGCCACCGACGCGGCTGCTTCGCCAGGCGGCGTTGACCGTCGATCCGTTCGTCCTGCGCGGCGCCTCGGTGGGTGCAGCGTGGCGGGCGGACCGGAGTGGCGCGTCGGGGGCCGTCTATCACGCGGCCGGCAACGCGGTCCCGATCGCGTCACGCCTGCCGACCGTCGTCACGCTGCTGGACCTCGCCCCGTGGGAGCTGCCCGGGGCCTTCCAGCGCGGGACGGCATCCCGATTCGGCCAGCGGCTGCGAGCCCGGTTGCTGCGTGATGCGGCCGCGGTGCTCGTCGGCACCGAAGCGGTCGCGAAGTCGGCTCGCGGGCTGCTGCACCTGCGGCGGGACCGGATCCATGTCGTGCCGCTTGCGCCGCGGCCCGCGTACGCGGCGGTCCTGGAGCACGCACTCGGACGCCGTGAGACGGCCCGGGCTGCCGCCGATCGACTGGGTCTCGGCGATCGGTACCTCGTCTACCACGGCCGTCACGACGTGCGTCAGGACGCGGCCACCCTGATGTCCGCGCTCGCCTCACTCGGATCGGCCGATCGACCCGCCGGGCTGGCGGCCGCTGCCGACTGGCCACCCAGGCTCCTCGTCGTCGATGCCACGCCCGACGACCGCGCCGCGCTCGCCCGGATCGCCGCCCGCCACGGCGCCGGCAACCAGCTGGTCTACGCCCCGATCCTGCCGCCCGACGACACCGCGGCGATCGTCGCCGCGGCCCGGGCGGTCATCCTGCCGGTCGTGTCGGAGTCGAGTGGCCTCGTCGCGATCGACGCATTGGCGGCCGGGGTGCCGGTGATCGCCTCCGCGGTGGGGGCGCTGCCGGAGATCGTGGGCTCGGCCGGCATCCTCGTGGAGCCACGGGATCGGGAGCGGCTGGCGGTGGCGATGGCGACCGCCTGGGGCGACGAGCCGGTGCGCGCCGGGATTGCGGCCGCCGCTCGGGCTCGGGGGAGGGCTGCCGGCGGGACCCGCACCTGGGTCGACGTCGCGAACGACGTCCGCGCGGTCTACGCGACCGTCGCGCGCTAGCTCTCCGGCGGGCTCGACGAGGGGTCGACACTCGAGCCCGGAGCCGCCCTCGATCCGGTTGCCGGGCTCGCGGTCGGGACCACGCCATCCTTGATGGTCACCTTCGAGCCGATCTGCATCACCTGGACGAAGGTCTGACCCACGGTGAGCCTGACCGGATTCCCCTCAGCGTCGAAAAAGCGGGTCGGCTTCGTCATCCCGGTCTTGCGCCATGTCCCCTTGATGGTCTTCCCGTTCGTGGCGATCCACGCGGTGCCCGACCCGACCACGTCCGCCTCGAGCCGGTGCTTGTTGCTGCCGTCGTTGAGGGGCCCGAAGCGCATGAGCATCACGACGACGTTCTTGGGCGCGACCTGCTTGCCGTCGGCGCGATCGATCTGCTTATTCTCGCCGCTGACCGAGCGCAGGTACGTGTTGGTCTTGCGGTCGTAGCGATACGTGATGTCGTTCCACCCGTACGAGACGAAGATCCGGCCGCCGTCGGGCCGATCGGCCGGTGACGCGTCGGGTCCGAAGCGCCACGCGGCCTTCAGCGCAGCGTCCTTTGCCCCCAGGCGCTTCGCCAGCTGCCGCAACTCCTTGCCGGTCGTGTACACGTTGTGGGGCGCGAACCGGTCGGTCGAGCGGTGGTAGTAGATGTTGCCCCAGCGGAACTCGTCGGCGTTGTAGACCAGTTGACCGTTGCCCTGATTGCGCAACGTCTGCAGGGCCTGCGGGGACCCGCCGGAGTGGCCATACATCGCGTTCCACTCGGCCGCCCAGGCGATGTAGTACTGCCGCGCGCTGCGCACCGGTCCGACGCCGCCCGGGATCCTCTCCTGGAAGATCAGCATGTAGCGCGGAACGCCGCCTTCGGCGGGTGCGTGCCAGACGACGGACGCGGCATTGAACCCGGACTGCGGGCGGGCGTCCGGGTGGTCGTCGATCATGATCGCGATCGCGTGGCGTTTGGCGATGGCCGCCGAGACGTAGCGGCCGGTCAGCGGCGCCCGGCTCAGCGGTGTCGGTGTTGGCCTCGGCGTCGGAGTGGGGGTGGGGACCGGCGTGGGGCTGGGCGTGGGGCTGGGCGTGGGGGAGGGGCTTTGCGTCGTCGAGGGGCTCGGTGTCGCCTCCGCCTGCACCGACGGCGATGCGCTGGGAGGCGGCGCCACGCGGGCTGCGAGCACACCAATGCCCGCACCGGCCGCGAGGGCGAGTGCGAGCCCGCCGATGACGATGATCATGCCCATCCCGGATGGACGACGTCCCATCTGTCCCCTCATCTGTCGCCCGATCCCCACATCCGGGCGACCGCGCGCAGGATACCGGACGCACGCGTGCGACGCCATGTGGCGGTACGCTGGCCACCCGCCGCCGGCATGCGCAGCGCGCCCGCACTCGAGGACACCCAGATGACGACCGAACCGACGAAGCCCAAGGCGACTCCCGAGACGACCAAGCCCAAGGTCACCCCCGCGCGCGTGAAGACGTCTGAAGCGGCCCCGCCCGGGACGGTCCGGGCCGATCGCGTCGAGATCTCACAGGGCAGCGCCGAACGCGTCGAGGCCACGTCGGTCTCCGTCAAGCAGGGCGGCGTGGGCACGGCTGTCGCGACCAGCGTCGATGTGCGCCAGGGCGGCATCGGGCAGGCGAGCGCGACCGACATCGCGCTCAGCCAGGGCGCGATCGGCTTCGCGCGGGGTGACCGCGTGTCGCTCGAGATGGGCGGCATCGGAGCGGCCATCGGTGATGAGGTGCGGGTCACACAGGCGATGGCCAACCTCGTGGCCGCGCGCGGGGACATGACGGTGGACCAGAGCCTGGTGAGCACGCTGATCGGTTACCGGGTCACCATCCGCCAGCCCAGCGCGGTCCTGCTGCTCATCGCCGGGCGGGTCGACGGGTCCGTTCGACCGTTACTCGACTGGCGTGGCGGGCTGGCTGCCGGCATCGCCGCCGGATTCGTGATCGGCCTGTTCCGGATCGGCCGCCGTTGACGGCTGCGCCACCAACCTCCAGCTAGGGCGTCGTCACCAGCGTCACAGCGAATTCGGCGGCCGGCGCCGGTGCATCGAACGTCAGGCGCAGGACGTGGCCGACGCCACCCAGGGTGTCGCCCTGGCAGGCGGCCCGGGTCAGCACCATCGTGCGGCCGTCAGGCTCGATGGTGAGCTCGTGGCGGGTGTCGCACGTTCCGCCACCCCAGGTGAGCACGATGGTCATGGGATCGTCCGGGTCGTTCTCGACCCGAACGATGTCGGAACCGACGTCCACGCCGTCGCCCGGGTCGCCCGAAAGCGCCCCGATCATCGTGGATGACGAATCGGTGATCTCGATGAAGGCGTC
>CAZFXH010000225.1:0-10991 GCA_964522905.1 uncultured Anaerolineaceae bacterium | reverse complement strand
GTTCCTGCGGAGCGGGCCTGGTGCCACGAACCATTTCGAGGGCGGCGGTTTCGTCCGTTCGAACGACGACGTGGCCTACCCGAACCTGATGTTCCACTTCCTGCCGCTCGCCATCCGCTACGACGGCTCCGCCGGAGCGCCCGGCCACGGCTACCAGGTCCACGTCGGGCCGATGTACTCGGATGCGCGCGGTTCGATCACGCTCAAGGGCACGGACCCGCGCGAGCACCCAGCGCTTCGCTTCAACTATCTCTCCACCGACCAGGACCGGCGCGAGTGGGTCGAGGCGGTCCGCGTGGCGCGGCGGCTGCTCAACCAGCCGGCGATGGCG
The DNA here is from genome assembly GCA_964522905.1 of uncultured Anaerolineaceae bacterium. Classification (GTDB taxonomy): domain Bacteria; phylum Chloroflexota; class Limnocylindria; order Limnocylindrales; family CSP1-4; genus SPCO01. The sequence goes on along the minus strand of CAZFXH010000225.1, from coordinate 10,660 downwards.
CCGTACAACGGCGGTGAGACGTCACCGGGATCGGCCGTCGAGACCGACGAGGAGATCCTCGAATGGGTCCGGCGCGATGCCGAGACCGCGCTCCATCCCTCGTGCACGGCGCGCATGGGGACCGATGCGCTGTCCGTGACCGACCCGTTGACGATGCGCGTGCACGGCGTGGATGGCCTGCGGGTCGTGGACGCCTCGGCGATGCCGTACGTCACCAACGGCAACATCTACGCGCCCGTGATGATGCTGGCCGAGAAGGCCGCGGACCTCATCGCCGGGAACACGCCGCTCCCCGCCGAGCCGCGGCCGTTCTACCGCCACGGGGTCTCGCCGACGCCGGTCTGAAACCAACCAGGGTGGCCCGAGCCCGCCGCGTGGTCGCGCGCCCGGGGCATGACGCGGGCCTACGACGAGATGGCCACCGCGGACCGGCGGACGACGAGTCGCGGGGCGAGCACGACGTCGGCCACCTCGGATCGATGCCGGGCGTTGTCGACCATGTCGAACAGGAGCTCCGCTGCGGTCCGCCCCATCTCGATGCCGTCCTGGCTGATCGTGGTCAGGGGCGGGATCGTGAACGCAGCCACATCGATGTCGTCGAAGCCGACCATCGAGAGCTCCTCGGGCATCCGGATGCCCGCTTCGTAGGCGGCCTGCATCAACCCGAGCGCAATGGTGTCCGAGGTGGCATAGATGGCAGTGGGATGGTCGTGGCCCGCCCAGTCCGCGAAGATGCGCCGCCCGATCTCGAGGCTCGGCCCTGGATCCTGGTCCGTGATGAAGACTCCGATCCGGTCGGCGACCTCGCGCTCTCGCATGAACCGCTCGTACAGGTCGATGCGCTGGCGCCCGTCGTATGTGCGCGCGTCCGACACGCACAGGATCGAGCGATGACCGAGCCCCCAGAGATGCTCGAGCGCCAGGCGCGTACCGGCCACGCCGTCGGCGTAGACACCCGGGATCTGGCGGCGGGTCGTGCGGTCCGTGACGCCGATCACGTAGCGGTGCTGGTTGGCGAGCTGGTCGAGCGTCTCGTCACCGCCGTCGATGTCGCCGATCACGATGATCCCGTCCGCATGGGAGCTCTCGAACATCGAGCTGTACGAAAGGGCGACATCGGGCCGGTAATCCACGTGTCCCAGGAAGAGCCGGTAGTCGCGCACGCGCGACGCCTCGTTGATGCCGCGCAGGATCTGGATGTGGAACGGGTCCGAGATGTCGCGCGCGATGACCCCAAGGAGTGAGCTGCGGCTGCCACGTAGCCCGCGGGCCAGGAGGTTGGGCTTGTAGCCTAGCTCGGCCGCGATCGCGAGCACGCGCTGGCGGGTCTCGTCGCGGATGGGGATGCCGCTCTCGCGGCCGTTGAGGATGCGCGACACAGTCGTGATCGAAACCCCGGATCCGTGCGCGACATCGCGCAACGTGACGGTCGCCTGTGCCGATCTGGGCGTCTCCACGCGGTGGTCCGATCCCTCCGAGAACCTCTTGACGTAGCCGCTCGGCCGAGTATATCCTGCGCACGCTTAGCGTCAAGCGCAAACGTTAAGCGTTGGCGATAAGCCTAAGCGTTGAGCCTAGGGACGAGCTGAGGAGGCCGGGTGTCCGACTACCCAAGCTTCACGCTCACCGGCCAGACGGCCCTGGTGACGGGAGCCGCTCGCGGTCTGGGCCGTGCGATCGCCCTCGCGCTCGCGGATGCCGGCGCGGATGTGGCCCTGGGCCTGCGCGCCTCGGGCACGGCCGACGATCTCGTCGCAGACATCGAGGCCATGGGCCGGCGTGCCCTCGCGCTCCCGATGGACGTCACAGACATCGCCCGGGTCGGACCCGCCGTGGACGCCGTCGTGGCGGAGTTCGGGCGGCTCGACATCCTCGTCAACAACGCCGGCCTGGGCCCGGCCAATCCCGCCGAGGACGTGACCGAGGCGGACTTCGACCTGACGATCGACGTCAACCTCAAGGGCCTGTTCTTCGCCAGCCAGGCGGCCGGCCGCGTGATGATCCGTCAGGGCGGCGGCCGCATCGTCAACCTCAGCTCGCAGGCGGGCTTCGTGGCGTTGCCGACCGAGGCGATCTACTGCGCGAGCAAGGCGGCCGTCTCGCATCTGACCAAGTGCCTGGCCGTCGAATGGGGCCGACACGGGATCACCGTCAACGCCGTCGCACCGACCTTCATCCGCACGGACGGCACCGCACCGGACCTCGCCGACCCTGCGTTCGAGGCGGACGTCCGCGAGCGCATCGCCGGGCTGCACCGGATCGGCGAGCCGATGGACGTGGCGGGCGGGGTCGTCTTCCTCGCCTCGCCTGCGGCGAGCCTGATCACGGGCACGACGCTGCTCATCGACGGCGGCTGGACGGCGAGGTAGGTGACGTCCGATGACCATGGGCCTCGCATGACGGACCTCGAAACCGTGACACCGCCCCCGGACCGCGCCGAGGGCCTCCGGAGCGTCGCGCGCTGGGCGCGCGCAGGCGGCATCGTCGGGCTGATTCGAGGTCGGGGGATCCTGCTTGCGCTCGTCATCCTGATCGCGGCCGGAGCCGTGCTTTCGCCGAACTTCCTGACCCTGAGCAACTTCACGAACGTGGCCCGACAGGGCTCGATCGTCGCGATCCTCGGGATCGGCATGACCTTCGTGATTCTCACGGCCGGCATCGACCTGTCCGTCGGCTCGATCATGGGTCTGGTCGCCATCTCGTTCGCCAGCCTGCTCGCCATGAGCGTTCCATGGCCGCTGGCGATCCTCGCCGCGATGCTCGTCGGGGCTGGTGTCGGCGCGATCAACGGACTGGGGATCGTAAAGGGCGGCCTGCAGCCGTTCATCATGACCCTGGGCATGCTGGTCGTCGCTCGGGGCGTCACGATGACGCTCGCCGACGGCCGACCGGTGCGCGCCGGTGACGCCTCCGCGAGCATCGCCTGGATCGGCAACGGCACGGTGCTCGGATTGCCCGTCCCGCTGCTGATCTTCATCGGCATCGCGCTGACGTCCTGGTTCGTCTTGAAGGCCACGCCATTCGGGCGACAGATCTACGCCGTCGGCGACAACCTGGAAGCTGCCCGCCTCTCCGGGATCCCGACCGGGCGTGTGATCTTCAGCGCCTACGTCATCAGCGGCCTGTGTGCCGCCGCCGCGGCGCTGATCGTGGTGTCGCGTCTGGCCGCCGCGGAGCCGACACAGGGCCAGGGCAATGAGCTCGACGCGATCGCGATCGTCGTGATCGGAGGGACGAGCCTTTTCGGTGGCGAGGGCGGCGTCGGCGGCACGGTCGTCGGCGCGGCCGTGGTCGCGGCGATGAACAACCTCCTGAACCTCCTCGGGGTCTCGCCCTTCTCGCAGCAGATCGTGAAGGGCCTGATCATCCTCGGCGCCGTCCTCCTGGAGCGGCGGACCAGGACCCGGGAGGAAGGCAGGTGAGCCCGTGACCGAGTGCGGAGAAGGAGGACCGCGGTCATTGGCGCCGCCGGAGACGGCGCCGAAGCACGAATGGCGTATCGAGCACGAACAAGGAGGGCAAGGCACATGTCCCGGATCTTGAGACTCAGCCTGGTAGCGGCGGCGATGGTCGTCCTGGTCGGCTGCACGACACCGGCAGCGGCACCATCGACGGCTCCGTCGGTCGCGGCTCCATCCGTCGCGGCACCCAGCGACGCTGCGCCCAGCGCCGCAGGTGGCGGGGTCATCGGCTTCTCGCAGGCCAACGGTGGCGACGAGTGGCGCACGAACCAGAACAACAACGTCCGCGACAACTGCAAGGAGTTCAATCCCGGCGCCGAGACGATCATCTCCGACGCGCAGGGCGACGACGTGGTCCAGTCCGGACATATCGACGAGTTCATCGCCCGCCCGGTCGACGTCCTGCTGTTGACCCCCAACACCGACGTCGGCCTCAACGAAGCCGCGAAACGCGCAATGGCCGCGAACATCCCGGTCATCACGCTCGACCGCGGCGTCATCGACCCGGTCACCCAGCATATCGGCGCCGACAACAAGCTGATCGGCAAGACCGCCGCGGAGTACGTCTCCAAGACGATCCTCGGCGGCAATGGCGGCAAGGTGATCGAGATCCAGGGCACGCAGGGCTCGTCCGCGACGACCGACCGCAACGTGGAATTCGTCAACTGGCTCACGGCGAACGACCCGACGGTCGAGATCGTCGCGAGCGTCGACGGGGACTACAAACGCGAGAAGGCGCTGACGGCCATGAACGATCTGCTCCAGCGGTTCGGCCCGGGTGAGGTCGACGTGATCTACACGCACAACGACGCGATGGCGCTCGGCGTCGTCGCCGCGCTCGAGACCGCCGGCCGGGCCGAAGAGTTCAAGGTCGTCGGCATCGACGGCCAGAACGAGGCGATCCAGGCGATCGCGGACGGCAAGATCGTCGTGACGTTCACCTACGACAACGCCGGCAAGGAAGGCTGCGAGTCGGCGAAGAAGCTGCTCGCAGGCGAGACCATCGACCCGCAGTGGGTCCTGCCGACCAACACGATCGACTCCGCCAACGTCGCCGACTGGATCGGCAAGGGCTTCTAGCCACCCGTACGCGGTCCCGCCGGGACCGAGCCAACGTCGAGGACGCGGCGCCTCCTCCGCCGCGTCCTCGACGCATCCCTTCTGAGCCGACGAGAACCGAGTGACCCACCCGAGTACCGGACAGGTCCCCGCCGAGACGCCCGACACCACGGTCCTGGAGATGCGGGCCATCGACAAGTCGTTCCCGGGCGTCCACGCCCTGAAGTCGGTCGACCTGGTGGTGCGACGCGGCGAGATCGTCGGGCTGGTCGGCGAGAACGGCGCGGGCAAGTCCACCCTGATGAAGATCCTGTCGGGGGCCTACACGCGCGACACTGGCGAGATCCTCGTCGATGGCGAGGCCGTGGAGGCCGGCGGGCCGCAGGACATGATCCGGCGCGGCCTGGCGGTGATCTACCAGGAACCGGCACTCGCCCCGCACCTGAGCGTGGCCGAGAACATCTACATGGGCCGCCTGCCGACCACCCCGCGCGGTCTCGTGGACCAACGACGCCTGGCCGAGGACACGCTCGTCGTGGCGGAGCGGCTCGGCCTGGATCTGGACCCGCGGGCCCGCGTCGCCTCGCTCAGCGTCGCGCGTCGCCAGATGGTGGAGATCGCCAAGGCGCTTTCGCGCGAGGCCCGCCTCATCGTCCTCGACGAACCGTCGGCGGTGCTGGCCGACGCGGAGCTGGACGGCCTGTTCCGGGTCATGCGCCGGCTGACCGAGAAGGGGGTCGCGTTCATCTACATCTCACACCGGCTCAACGAGGTGTTCCGCATCACCGACCGGGTGGTCGTCATGAAGGACGGACGGGTCGTGGCGTCCGAGCCAACCTCCGAGGTCACGCCCGAGCGCCTCATCCGGCTTATGGTCGGTCGCGAGATCGATGCGATCTACGGGGCGAGGGCGGGGGATGCGCCGGCACCGACCGGGGCGCCGATCCTGGCCGTGCGGGGCCTGCGCCGCGTTGGTGTCTTCCGCGACATCGACTTCTCGGTGGCCCCGGGCGAGATCCTCGGCATCGCCGGACTCGCTGGGTCCGGCCGCACGGAAGTGCTGCGCGCGATCCACGGCGCCGATCCGGTGGATGCCGGGAGCATCGCGGTGGACGGGGTCACGGTGCGGATCCGCTCGCCGCGTGACGCGATCGCGCTCGGCATCGGCCTGCTCACCGAGGACCGCAAGGCTGACGGGCTGCTCCTGGCACAGTCCGTGGCGACGAACGTCACGATCTCACGGATGGGCGACGTCGCACCGCGCGGGGTCATCGACACGCGCCGCGAGCGGCGGACCGTGCTGGAGCACATCACGCGGCTTTCGATCCGGGCGCGGAGCCCGGGGGCGCCGGTCCGCAACCTGTCGGGTGGCAACCAGCAGAAGGTGATCTTCGCGAAGTGGCTCCATGCCCGCTGCCGGGTCCTGCTCATCGACGAGCCGACACGTGGCGTCGACGTCGGGGCGAAACGCGAGATCTATGCGCTCCTGCGTGGGCTTGCGGCGACCGGCGTCGGGATCGTCATGGTCTCGTCGGAGCTACCCGAGGTGCTCGGCATGAGCGATCGGATCCTCGTCATGCGCGAGGGCAGGGTCACCGCCGTGCTCGATGCGGCTGAGGCCACCGAGGAGCGGATCATGGCCCATGCCACCCGGGTCGTGGCATGAAGGTTCCAGTGGAGAGCGACCGGTGAGCGGCGGGTTCTCGACCGTATATGGCCGTAACCTCGTGGCAGAACTGCCGGCCTTCGCACATCGCCCCTACCTCGTGGTGACGATGGACGACCTGTGGCCGCGCTTCGCAAATGCGCTCGGTGGTGACGGGCTGGCCGGCGTGCACCTGGTCCACACCCTGGAGCTGTCCCAACTAGAGTCGATCGTCGATGGGCTGCCCGACGCGGCGAGCGTCATCGGCCTCGGCGGCGGTCAGGCCGTGGACGTCGCGAAGTACGTCGCGTGGCGGCGCGGTCTGCCGTTGTTCCAGGTGCCGACCGCCATGACGGTCAACGCCCCGTTCGGCCACCGCGCAGGGCTGCGCCGCGACGGGATCGTCCGCTACCTGGGATTCGCGATCCCGCAAGCCGTGTACGTCGACTTCGATGTCATCGCCAGCGCGCCGGCCGGGCTCAATCGGGCCGGCGTCGGCGACGTCCTGTGCTATCACACTGCCCACCTCGACTGGCGCCTGACCCGCGACCTCGGCCGCGAGGAGACCCGCTGGCCGTACGACGAGTCACTGGTCGCAGCCGCTCGCCAGCGGCTGGACGCCGTTCTTGGCGCGCTCGGCGACATCCACGACGTCACCGATCACGGGGTCCGCACGCTCATGGAGGCGCATCGCTGGGGTGGCAACACGTTCCACGCCTCGGGCTGGAACCCGCGCCACATCGAGGGCGTGGAGCATTTCCTGTTCTACAACCTGGAGAAGCGCACGGGGAAGCACTTCATCCATGGCCAGCCGGTCGGCCTGGGCGTCGTGTTCGGTTCCGTGCTGCACGAACAGGGCGTCGACGAGATGGTGGCGGCGTTGCATCGCGCCGGCGTCGACATCCGGCCCGAGGCCATGGGCGTCACCTGGGTCGACGTCGAGGCGGCGATGCGCACGCTCGCGACGTTCGTGCGCGAGGCGGGGTTGTGGCATTCCATCGCGGACGAGCGCCCGGTCGATGACGAGGTGGTGGCCGCCGTGCGCGACCGCATCGTGGCCGCGTACGGCACCTGGGACGGCGCGGCGTGAAGGTCGGGCTCACGCTGCCGCAGGGCTGCGACCGGGAGTATCTGGATCTGGCCGGTGGAACGGCCTGGGAGCGGACCGCGGCCGCCGCCCGGCAGGCCGAGGCACTCGGCTTCGAGTCGCTCTGGCTGTACGACCACTTCCAGGTCGACCCGCCGCCGGAGGACGCCCCGATCTTCGAGCCGTTCGTGGAGCTCACCGCGATCGCCGGCGTGACGTCGCGGGCGCGCCTCGGGCACCTCGTGCTGGCCGCGGCATATCGACCGGCCGCGCTCACGGCGAAGATGGCCTCGACGCTGGATGTCATCGCTGGTGGGCGCTTCGAGCTCGGGATCGGGGCCGGCTGGAAGGAAGATGAGTGGCGCGCCTACGGGTACGGATTTCCCGAGGTTGCCGAGCGCCTGGCCATCCTCGAGGACCACCTCGAGGTCATCACTCGGATGCTGGCGCCCGGCCACGCCACCTTTCACGGGCGCCACGCGCAGGTGGAGGACGCGATCCACGAGCCCAAGTCGTTCGGAGGGCGCATACCCATCCTGATCGGAGGAAACGGGCCGAAGGTGACGTGGCGGCTGGCCGCCCGGTTCGCCGACGAGCTGAACCTGGACGCGCTCATGCCCGAGGAGATCGAAGCGGCCCTGCCGGTCATCGCGTCACGCTGCGAGGAGTTCGGCCGCGACCCCGCCTCGCTCGGCGTGTCGGTCCATGTCTGGGGGCGGCCGGATGCGGCCGCCGGGCCGGCGCGCCGCGACCGGCTGCGGGCGTACCGCGACCTTGGTCTGCGTCGAGTGATGCTCCAGGGGTTCGGCGCCGTATCGGATCCCGGGCTGCTCGAGCGGATCGCCGAGGACTGCGCCGCGGTCGGACTGCTGGAGACGCCCGCGTCCGTCTAGGCCGTGGGTCGACCCAGCCGCGGCCGCGACATCGTCATCCGTCGCATCCCGGGCTGCCATGCGTCGCCGCCATCGCCCGGGCGGTTGTCCGCTGGCAGCGGCCCCGCCACCGACGAGTATCGAGTCATCGGCTCCCGCCCCCTTACGACACGACCCCGAAAGGAACCCTCCGCAATGTCCCTCGCCCGCATCCCTGCGCACGATCCAGCCACTCCGCTCGACATCGCCGACTTCGCCGCTGGGCTCGTCGGGTCCGTCATCCGCCCCGGCGACGAGGCGTATGAGACCGCCCGCCTCGTCCACAACCGCGTCGTCGATCGCCATCCTTCGCTGATCGTCAAGGCGGCCAGCGCCGCCGACGTCGCGCGGACCGTGGTGTTCGCCCGGGATGCCGGCCTCGAGCTGGCGATCCGTGGCGGCTCGCACAGCCTGGCGGGCTTCGGCACGACCGAAGGTGGCGTCGTCCTCGACCTGAGCGACATGAAGGGCCTGCACATCGACCCGGAGCGGCGTCTCGCCTGGGCCCAGGCCGGGCTGACCGCCGGCGAGTACACCGCGGCGGCGGGTGCGCACGGGCTTGCGACCCCGTTCGGCGACACCGGCAGCGTCGGCCTCGCCGGACTGACCCTCGGTGGAGGCATCGGCTGGCTCGTCCGCAAGTACGGCCTGGCGATCGATGCGCTCGTCTCCGTCGAGATCGTCACGGCAGACGGCCGCGTGATCACGGCGAGCGAGCAGGAGCACCCCGACCTCTTCTGGGCCGTCCGCGGTGGTGGCGGCAACTTCGGCGTGGTCACGCGCTTCCAGTTCCGCCTCTACCCGGTGGGCATGATCTTCGGCGGCGCGCTGTTCATGCCGCCCACCCGCGAGGTCCTGCGCAGTCTCGGCCCCATCGCAGCCAGCGCGCCGGAGGGTCTCTCGACGATCTCGTTCCTCATGGCCGCTCCGCCCGCGCCGTTCATCCCGGCCGAGCTCCACGGCAAGCCCACCATCGCCATCATGTTCGTCTTCGACGGCGACGCGGAGGCCGGCCAGGCTGCCATCGAGCCCTTCCGCCAGGTCGCGACGCCCATGGCCGAGCTGGTCATGCCGATGCCGTACCCGGGCATCTACAAGCTGCTCGAGGCCGCCGAGAACCCGGCGCCTGCCGCCCACCGGTCGCTGTTTCTCGACGTGCTGGACGACGCCGCGATCGAAGCGATCCTTGCGCACACCGCGGCTGCGACCTCGCCGGCCATGATGACCCAGGTCCGGATCCTCGGCGGTGCCATGTCGCGCGTCCCGGCCGGTGCCACGGCCTTCGCCCATCGCGACGCCGGGGTGATGATCACGATCCTCACGCCGTTCCAGGACGTCGCGGAGGCGCCGATCCACCAGGCGTTCACCCAGGCCTACTACGAGGCGCTCCGCCCGCGCTCGATCGGTGTCTACAGCAACTTCCTCGAGGACGAGGGGGAGGCGCGCATCCACGAGGCGTACCCGGATCTGACCTACCGCCGGCTGGCGCAGGTGAAGCGCGACTACGACCCGAACAACCTCTTCCGGCTCAACCAGAACATCCGCCCCGCGACCAACGGCTGATCCCGCCCCGCCCGCCGCGCGTCCCTGCTCAGGGGTCCTGCGACAGGACGACGACCCCATACGGCCCGACCGAGATGAGCGCGCTCTGATCGAAGCCGTCCCTGGGGTCGTCGCTCGTTTCCGTGTCGAACGCTTCGTGGCCGCCGAAATCGGGCGCGTAGTCGGACGCATCCGAGTTCAGCCGGACGCGCCAGCGGCCGGCCCGGGGCATCCCCAGGCTCAGGTCGTCCACGACGCGATCGGCGAGATTCGCGACGACGACCACGTCGTCCCCCGGCCCACCCTCGTTCCAGCGGTGGAAGGCGATGAGCTTCGCCTGCTCGTCCGCGCGCAGGATCGCGATGTGCTCGCCGCGCAGGCCGCGCGTGATCCCGCCACCGCCCCGGCGCAGCGCGATGAGATCGTGATGGAGCCGCAGGATGCCGATGTTGCTGCTCGCCTTCGTCCAATCGAGCGCGACCGTGTCGTCGAACCAGCGATCCTCCAGCAGCTCCTGCCCCTGGAAGAGCATCGGGATGCCGGGCGACGTCAGGACGAGAGCCGACCCGAGGGTCGCCCGCTTCTCCGACCACCAGCTGCCGGCGTCGCCCGGTTTGATCGCCTCGGGCAGGCTGACCTGGTCGTTGGCCACGTCGTCGTGCGACTCGGTGTAGATCACCCGGGTCAGCGGGGCGCCGCGCCCCTCCCCGGTGATGGCCGTCACCACATCTGCGACCGACCGCTCCCGGTCGTCGCCGGTCTCGAGGGAGGGGCGCACCCCCCGGATGAAGCGCACGTCCCACTGGGCCCCGAATCCAGCCCCGCCCTTCGCGGTGGGGGTCACGAGCAGTGCGTCGTCCTGGATGTCCTCGGCGATGGTGAGCTTCCACGGCTGGCGCGCGCGGATCTCCTCGTTGAGCCAGGCCATGAACGACCAGCCGTCGGGCAGCTCCGA
>CAZFXH010000224.1:0-2510 GCA_964522905.1 uncultured Anaerolineaceae bacterium | reverse complement strand
CCGTATGTCGGGCATCGGGGTGGCGGTCGGCTACCTCGGGACGTTGCTGATCGCCGGCCTGATCCTCGTCACGGGCTCCGAGGCGGAACCGCTCACGTTCCTCATGGCCGCGGGGCTGTTCACGGTCTTTGCGATCCCGATCTTCGTCTTTGTCAAGGAACCGCGGGTCAGCGACTACCGGTTCCAGCTGCGCGACGTGCTGGCGTCGTGGTCGCAACTGGGGGCGACGATCCGCCACACGGCCGAGGTCCCCGGCCTGCGCCGATTCCTGCTGGGGCGGTTCTTCTACACGGACCCGGTCAACACCGTGATCGTCGTCATGAGTGTCTTCGCCACGGAAGCGATCGGCCTCTCGAGAGGCGATGTCAACATCGTCCTGTTGCTGCTGACGGTCGTGGCCGTCTTCGCGAGCCTTGGCTGGGGCCGGCTCGTCGAGCGCATCGGGCCGAAGCGGACGCTGCTCATCGTGCTCGGGACGTGGTGCGTCGGACTGCTGATCGTGGGGGCCGTCCTGTCGTTCCCGACCTTCCTGCTCGGCGGCGTGCTCCTCGGCGCAGGGCTCGGTGGCGTCTGGACGTCGGATCGGGTGTTCATGCTCCGGCTGTCACCGCCCGACAAGGTCGGCGAATTCTTCGGCCTGTACGGGATCGCTGGCAAGTTCAGCGCGGTGACCGGGCCGCTGTTGTACGGGGCGATCGTGTCGACCCTGCTGAACGCCGGCTGGGGCGCCGGGGCATACCAGGTCGGGATCCTGAGCTTCCTCGGGCTGATGCTGATCGGCGTGGCGCTTCTTCGGGGCGTTCCCGAGCCGCCCGACCTGATCCCGACCGAGCCCGTCATCCCGCCACTTTCCCCGCCGGCCCGGCTCGCCCCCGTGGCCGCGCCGATCCGACCCGGCGATCAGTCCGGGTAACCGCCAGGGTGCGCCTGGCGCCAGGCCCACGCGGAGCCCACGATGCCGTCCAGGCTGGGCAGGTGCGGGCGCCAGCCGAGGATCTCGTGCGCACGCGCCGCCGACGCGACGAGGACCGGGGGGTCGCCCGCCCGCCGCGGCCCGATCTCGTGCGGGATGCCGCGTCCGACGGCTCGCTCCGCCGCCGCGAGCACCTCGAGGTTGCTGAAGCCGCCGCCATTGCCCAGGTTGCAGATGACCGCACCGCGGGCGGTGCGCTCGTCGTCACGGGCCGTCGCCTCGATGGCCCGCAGGTGCGCGTCCGCGAGGTCCGCGACGTGGATGTAGTCGCGGATGCAGGTGCCGTCGGGGGTCGGGTAGTCGCCACCGAACACCGTCACGGGCCGGCCGGACTCGACCGCTCGCAGGATCGTCGGGATGAGGTGGGTCTCGGGTTCGTGGTCCTCGCCGAGCGCCTCGGTCGCGCCGGCGACGTTGAAGTAGCGGAGCGTCACGCTGCGCAGCCCGTAGGCGCGGGCGTACCAGACGAGCGCGCCCTCGAACGCGCGCTTGGTTTCCCCATACGGGTTGATCGGGTGGAGCAGCGCGTCCTCGGTGACCGGCGTCGAGTCGGGGACGCCGTACACGGCCGCGGTGGACGAGAAGACCACGCGATCGACACCGACCTCGCGTGCCGCCTCGAGGAGCGTGATGCCGCCCGCGACGTTGTCGCGGAAGTAGCGGGCCGGGTCCTCGATCGACTCGCCGACCAGCGAGCGCGCTGCGCAATGGAGGATGGCCTCGACATTCTCGGCGGCGAGGAGGCGTGTGACCGTGGCACTGTCGCCGTAGCTCCCGACGTGGAGCCGCGCCCCCTGCGGCACCGCGGCGCGGTGCCCGGTCGAGAGGTCGTCGAGTACGACGACGTCGTGGCCGGCCGCGAGGAATGCCTCCGCCGACACCGAGCCCACATACCCGGCCCCGCCGGTCACGAGGATCTTCGTCATGCCGCGAACGATACGGTCCGGCGGCCCGGGGCGTCAGCGACGGCGGAATCGACCAAGGATCGAACGGCGGCGCCTGGGCGCCACCGCTGCGGCGGGCTCCGGCACTGGAGCGGGCGAAGCGTACGGCCGATCCGGCTCATCGGGTGGGTCGGGGACTGTCTCGCCGCGGGTGCGCATCACCTCGTCGAGCCTCGTGACCAGCCGTTGGGCCGCCTCGTTCTCCGGGTCGATCGTGAGGGCCTTGCGCGCAAGCAGGTAGGCGCCGGCGTCGTCCGCATGCTCGAGCGCGACGCGCGCCAGGCCCACGACCGCGATGGAATTCGCTGGATCGGCGGCTGCCACCTGGCGGTAGAGCCGCTCCGCCTCATCGACGCGGCCGAACGACAGGGCCCGCTCGGCCTCCAGGAGCAGCTCGATCACGACGCCCGCTCCGAGCTGAGGCGTCGACGGGCGAGGTCGAGCAGCCCTTCGCGCGTGTTGACGGACGGTTCGGCGATGACCCGCTCCAGCAGCCAATCGAGCAGGCGACCCAGCCCGGGCCCGGGGCTGACGCCGAGCTCCGCCATCAGGTCCGAGCCATCGATCGCCAACCCGCTCAGGTCCAGCGCGAC
>CAZFXH010000223.1:0-6994 GCA_964522905.1 uncultured Anaerolineaceae bacterium | reverse complement strand
CGCTCGGTCTATCAGGCCGGCGGCGGCGTGCCGGCACTCTTCGCCGTCGAGCGCGACCAGTCGGGCACCGCGCGCGACCGGGTGCTCGCCTATGCGCGGGCGATCGGCTCGACGCGCGCCGGCGTCCTCGAGACGACCTTCGCCGAGGAGACCGAGACCGACTTGTTCGGCGAGCAGTCGGTCCTGTGCGGCGGCACGTCGGCGCTGGTGAAGATGGCGTTCGAGACCCTGGTGGAGGCGGGCTACCAGCCCGAGCTCGCCTACTTCGAGACGATGCACGAGCTGAAGCTCATCGTCGATCTGATGTACCGCGGCGGCCTCAACTTCATGCGCTTCAGCGTCAGCGACACGGCCGAGTACGGCGATTACGTCAGCGGGCCGCGCCTCATCGACGAGAGCGTGCGAGAGCGCATGCAGGCCGTGCTCAAGGACATCCAGGACGGCTCGTTCGCGAACCGCTGGATCGAGGAGAACGAGACGGGCCGGCACGAGTTCGAGCGGCTCCGCCAGGCCGACCACGACCACCTCATCGAGCGGGTCGGCGGCAGGCTCCGGGCGCAGATGCCGTTCCTGAACCCGGTGGAGGTGCAGGCCGGGCAGGCCCAGGCCGCAGCCACGACACCCGGAGCGGCCCGTTGAGCGCGCCGGTACCGCGGCCCGCTGGCCCGTTCGTGGCCCCCGGCACGGTCCGCATCTTCGACACGACGCTGCGCGACGGGGAGCAGGCGCCTGGCGCGGGCCTGACCGCCGCCGAGAAGCTCGAGGTCGCCCGCCAGCTCGCACGGCTCAAGGTCGACGTCATCGAGGCGGGCTTTCCGGCCGCCTCGCCCGGCGACTTCGAGGCGGTCCGACGGATCGCCCAGGAGACGCCCCAGGACATCGCGGTCGCGGCCCTCGCCCGCTGCCGCGACGGCGACCCGCAACGGGCGATCGAGGCCATCAAGGTCGCGCACCGGCCGCATCTCCATGTGTTCATCGCGACGAGCGACATCCACCTCAAGCACAAGCTGCGGGTCGATCGCGACACGGCGCTCGCCGAAGCGGTCCGCTGGGTCCGCCACGGCCGCGAGCAGCTCGGCCGCGACGCCGAGATCGAGTTCAGCGCCGAGGACGCGTCGCGCACCGACATCGACTACCTGCTGCAGGTCTACGAGGCCGTCGTGGAGGCGGGCGCGTCGACGGTCAACATCCCGGACACCGTGGGTTACGCGATCCCGGCCGAGTTCGGGAAGCTGGTCGGCCGGGTGGTCGACCTCGTCGGCGACCAGGCGACCGTCAGCGTCCATTGCCACAACGACCTGGGCCTCGCCACGGCCAACACGCTCGCCGCGGTCCAGGCCGGCGCCCGCCAGGTCGAGGTCACGATCAACGGCCTGGGTGAGCGCGCCGGCAACGCGTCGCTCGAGGAGGTGGTCATGGCCCTCCGGACCCGGCCGACGCAGTTCCCCGACCTCGGCTCGGGCGTCCAGACCGAGCACATCACCGCCGCCTCGCGGCTGGTGTCCTACCTGACCGGGTTCGCGGTCCAGCCGAACAAGGCCATCGTGGGAGGCAACGCCTTCGCCCACGAGTCGGGGATCCACCAGGACGGCGTCATCAAGAACCCGCTCACGTACGAGATCATGACCCCGCAATCGATCGGCCTTACGGGCAGCCAGCTGACGATCGGCAAGCTGTCCGGGCGGCGGGGCCTGCAGGGCAAGCTGCGCGAGCTCGGGCACGAGCTCGAGGGCGACGCGCTCGACAGCATCTACCGCCAGGCCATCGAGCTCGCGGACGCCAAGAAGGAGGTCACCGACGCGGACCTCCTCGCGCTCGTGGAGCAGCGTACGGCAGAAGTCGAGGCGAGCGTCGCGCTCGTGGGCTGGAGCGTGACCTCATCGCACGGCGGCAATGCCGTCGGCACGGTGACCCTCAGCGTCAACGGCGAGGAACGGAGTGCCGAGGCGACCGGAAACGGCCCCGTGAATGCGCTCTTCAAGGCGGTCGACGACACGCTCCAGCCACTCCTCGGCTGGCACCCGACCCTGACCGAGTACGAGATCAAGGCCGTCTCGGCCGGTGAGGACGCCCAGGGCCAGGTCCTGGTCCGCTGCCGGCGATCGTCGGACGAGGGCCCGGGCGCGCTCATCGTCTCGGGTCACGGCCTATCCACCAACATCATCGAAGCGTCGCTCGACGCGTACATCGTGGCGACCAACAAGCTCCACGGAGCCGAGATCAACGGGGTCGATGTGGCCTTCGCGAATCAACACGCCAGTGAGCGACTCCCGTGATCCTCGGGCGGATGGCGTCGCGGAGCTCCGCCTCCGACCTCGGAGGGTGTGTGTCGAATGTCCGTTGAGGGTGACATGACGACGTACCGCATCGCCATGATCCCGGGTGATGGCGTCGGGCCCGAAGTCGTCGAGGCGGCCCGACGGGTCGTGGACGCTACGGGCGCACGCTTCGGCTTCCGCGTCGTGTGGCCGGAGATCCTCGCCGGAGGCATCGCGATCGACACACACGGGGTGGCGATCCGCCCCGAGGACGTCGAGGCCTGCGCCGCCGCCGATGCGATCCTCCTGGGCGCCGTGGGCGGACCGAAGTGGTCGGATCCTTCGTCGCCGGTCCGGCCGGAGCAGGCGCTGTTCGCGCTGCGCGGCGGCCTGGGCCTGTACGCCAACCTGCGGCCAGTGACCGTGCACCCGGCCCTCCTCGCCGCCTCGCCGGTCCGGGCGGAGCTGCTGGACGGGGTCGACATGATCATCGTTCGCGAGCTGACCGGCGGCGTCTACTTCGGGGAGCGCAAGGAGGCGGCCGGCGCGCTGGGCGAGCGGTCCGCCCTCGACACGATGCCGTACCACGAGCGCGAGATCTCGCGGATCGTGCGGCTCGCATTCGAGCTGGCCCGTGGCCGACGTGGCCGTGTCACCTCCGTCGACAAGGCGAACGTCCTCGCGACCTCGCGCCTGTGGCGAACGGTCGCAGAGGAGGTCGCGCGCGACTACCCGGACGTCAAGCTCCAGCACCAGCTCGTCGATTCGTGCGCGTTGCTGCTCGTCCGCCGGCCGGCGGACTTCGATGTCATCGTCACGGAGAACCTGTTCGGCGACATCCTGTCGGACGAGGCGGCGGTCCTCGCCGGCTCGCTCGGGATGCTGCCGTCGGCCTCGCTCGGCGAGCGCACGACCGAGCAGGGCACGTTCGGGATGTACGAGCCGATCCACGGCTCGGCGCCGGACATCGCCGGCCAGGACAAGGCCAACCCGATCGGCACGATCCTGTCCGCGGCGATGCTGCTGCGCATGTCGCTCGGACGGGGAGACGCCGCTACCGCCATCGAGACCGCGGTCGGTCGCGCGATTGACGAGGGCTGGCGGACCGGCGACCTCGCCGATGCTGCGAACGAGCGTGACGGACTCGTGGTCGTCGGCACGACGGCGTTCGCCACCGCGGTCGTGGACCAGCTCGGGGCGGGGGTCCCGGCATGACCGAGCCGAGCGACGCCCCGGTCATCCTCTACGACACGACCCTGCGCGACGGCACGCAGGGCGAGAACGTGACGCTCTCACTCGCCGACAAGCTGCGGGTCGCGCGCATGCTCGACGAATACGGGATGCCATACATCGAGGGTGGCTGGCCCGGCTCGAACCCCAAGGACATCGAGTTCTTCGCCGCAGCCAGGGCAGTCCGCTGGGAGACGGCCAAGCTCGCGGCGTTCGGGTCCACGCGCCATCGATCCAACACGGCGAGCGACGATCCCAACCTGCGCGAGCTGGTCGCGGCGGAGACCCCGGTCGTCACGATCTTCGGGAAGTCGTGGCTCCTCCACGTGACGGAGGTTCTCGGGGCATCGCCGCAGGAGAACCTCGACATGGTGGCCGACTCGATCGGGTTCATCGTCGACCGTGGGCGCGAGGCCGTCTACGACGCTGAGCACTTCTTCGACGGCTACAGGGACGACCGCGATTACGCCCTCGCCACCCTCCGTGCGGCTCGCCAGGCCGGCGCGCGGACGCTGGTCCTGTGCGACACGAACGGTGGCACCCTGACCGACGAGCTGACCCGGATCGTCGGCGACGTCCGCGCCTCCCTGGACGGCGAGCCGGATGCCCCGGCCGTCACCTGGGGGATCCACACCCACAACGATGCGGAACTTGCCGTGGCCAACTCCATGGCCGCGGTCGCGGCCGGTATCCGGCACGTCCAGGCGACGATCAACGGCTACGGTGAGCGCGCCGGCAACGCCAACATGGTCTCGATCCTCGCGAACCTCGCGCTCAAGACGCCGCATGTGCTCGTGCCCACGGGCGGCGGCCGCCTCGATGGTCTGACCGAGCTGTCACGCAGCGTGGCCGAGATCGCGAACCTGTCACCCAACGACTACCAGCCGTACGTCGGACGCTCCGCGTTCGCGCACAAGGGCGGGGTCCACGGGGCGGCCGTGGCCAAAGTCGAGCGGTCCTACCAGCACATCGAGCCGGCGGCGGTCGGGAACATCGGCCGGCTGGTCGTCTCCGAGCTCGGGGGCCGGGCGAACACCTCCATCCGGGCCCGACAGCTCGGGCACGACCTCGAGGGTATCGACCCGCGCGAACTGTCCAGGCTCATCAAGCAGCTCGAGGCCGACGGACTCGCATTCGAGGGCGCCGAGGCATCCTTCGAGCTGCTCATCCGGCGACACGCGGCGGACTACGCGGCGCCGTTCCGAATCGTGGATTACACGTGTCTCGTGGAGCAGCGGGACGGCCGCGAGCTCCTCGCCGAGGCGACGGTCAAGGTGGCCGTGGACGGCGAGGTGCTGCACACCGCGGCCGACGGGAACGGCCCGGTCAACGCCCTCGACGCAGCACTCCGCAAGGCGCTGCGCGCGTTCTATCCCGCCATCGACGACGTCCACCTCGTCGACTACAAGGTGCGCATCCTCGATGGGGACGCGGCCACGGCGGCACGGACACGGGTGATCATCGATTCGCAGGACGGGGCGCGGACCTGGTCCACGATGGGCAGCGACACGAACATCATCGCGGCCTCGGCCTCGGCCCTCGCCGATTCCCTCGAGTATGCGATCTGGAAGTCCGGCGCGGAACTGCGCCGGCGCGATGAGCGACACTTCACGACAGCGCCCGCGAGCGACGTCCCCGCGGACGGTCCCGCCACAGCGACCCGGAGGTAGTCGGATGCCGGAGCCAACGACCGAAACCCCTACCCTGAAGCTGGCCCGCTGGACGGTCACATCCGGCTCGAACGCGCGCAGCCGGGGCGCCGTCATCATCGACGCCGGCGACCACCACTGGCGCGCCTCCGCCGATGGCAACGGGGCGATCGACGCGCTCTTCCGGGCCGTGGACCAGGCGCTGTCCGAGATCCTCGACGGGCACCCCCGGCTGGTCGCCTATGACATCCATGCCCTGGGGGAGGGGACCGACACGATCGGCGCCGTGACCGTTCGTATCGCCCCACCCGACGCCGCGGGCGAGCGTGGCACGGGCGAGTACGGCGGAGAGGCCCGGGGAACGAACATCATCGCGGCCTCGATCGAGGCGTACATCGTCGCGCTGAACGCCATGCTCGGCGAGGCGCACTGGGAGGGCGCGCCGGAAGCGGCAGCGGCCACCGGGAAGCGCGCCCACGCCAAGGCGTCGGTGACGGCCGGCGCGGCCCGCGAGCGTCGTGCGGAGCTCGACGAGGAGTCCGGCGAGATCGACACGACCGACTGGTTCAACCGCCAGGGCTGAGTCGGCTCAGAACTCGACGTCGGCGGCGCCGGTCTCGTTCGCCACGGTCGTCTGGCAGGTATTGCCGGCGCGGTCGGTCGCGGTCGCCGAGGGCGTCCAGCTCGCCGTCCGGTCCGGGATCTGGGTGCCGGTCGCGCCGGACGGCGTGCCCAGCGTGATCGTGATCGTGGCGCCGCTCTGGACCATCGTGGAGGCGGTCCCCGTGGCGCCGAAATCCCGGTCCGCGGTCACGTATTGCGCTCCGTTCGTGTCGATCGCGCCCAGCGGCAGCTGTGCGGTGTTCGCGGCGTTCCGGATCGTGACCACGTCGCCTCCGCCGACATTCGCGACTCGGACCACCACATCGGTCGCCGCCCCGGTCCAGCCGGCGAGAACGCTTTCAGGATCGATGATCTCGGAGAACGTGAGCGTCACTGAATCGCCCGCTTCGGGTTTGCCGGCCGTGGCCCCACCGTTGACGATCTGCACATCGGTTCCGGCTGGCTGGGTGTTGTCCACGGTCACGCTGTAGCCCGTCTGGGTCTGGCCGTTGGCGGCGTTGTCGGTCGAGGTGATGGTGTAGGCGTTGGCGCCCGGGGCCAGCGCGGCGTTGGCCGTGACCGAGGCGCTGCGGTATTCGTAGGCGATGCCCCCGATGCTGAAGGCACCCGGGGCCAGCGCGATCGCCGTGGCGCCCGTCGTGACCGTCGACACGTCGGCGCGCACGGTCGCGATGCCCGTGGGCACGCAACCACCGTCCGTCACGTTCGCGTACACGAAGTAGGTGCCGCCCTGGCGGATGAAGCCGGGCAGGTACGGGACCGTCTTGGCGATGACCGTGCTGCCGACGGACGGCGGGACGTTGTCCGCGGTGAAACACGCGGCTGTCGAGACGGTCGCGGCCGTGGTTTCGGTATCGGCCAGGAACGCGAGCGCGGGTTGACCACCCGCACCCAGGAGCTGGCCGGCGAGCACCGTGGCCAGGGCCGAGTAGACGACCCTACGCCCGGGCGACACGTGCCGTGCCGGGAAACCGGCGATGCATTTGGGTCGCGATCTCGGCTTCCTCGAGCTGCCAGATCGCCAGCAATAGCGCGACGGCGTACGCCAGGAAGCTCAGGTTGCCGGCCGGCGTAGCCAGCAGGGCCATGAGATAGCCGGCAAGCGGGATCGTGAGACGCACGACGCCGACGACGGACGCCGGCGGGACGGGAGCGGCATCCCCGGTCGTATTCGCGTCACCCTTCGTGCGAAGCCAATGATCCGACTCGCTGGTATCGATCTCCGTGATTCGA
>CAZFXH010000222.1:0-4136 GCA_964522905.1 uncultured Anaerolineaceae bacterium | reverse complement strand
GCGGTTACGAGCATCCAGGATTGGAACGCGCCTTGCTCGTTGCAGGCCCAGACCCATCATGTGCGTCGCCTGCAAGGCCGATACGTCGTGCGATCATGCGCTGAAGGATTGCGCCGCGATCGAAGGCGAGTACTGCATCGTCTGCCATCACCACTCGACGATGCCGAGCCTCGCCGTCCGCAGGCCCGCCCGGCTTGGTCCGCGGAGGGCCCGGCCGAGCCTATCTGCGCTCCTCCGTGAGATTCGGGAGCGCCGAGGACGCCGCCGAGCCTGACCATCCTGCTTCGGGCGCTGGGCCAGCTGTTCTCGGACGACCTTGCCGTCGATCTCGGCACGGCCAACACGTTGGTCTACGTCCGCGGTAAGGGGATCGTCCTCGATGAGCCCTCCGTCGTCGCCATCAGCCAGAGAGACAACTCGCTCCTGGCGGTCGGCGAGGAGGCCAATGCCATGCTGGGCCGAGCGCCCGGCTCGATCGACGTCCTCCGTCCCCTGCGGCATGGAGTGATCGCCGACTTCGATGTCGCGGAGAGGATGCTGAACTACTTCATCCGGAAGGTCCACCGCCGTCGGAGCCTGGTCCATCCCCGCATCGTGCTCACCGTCCCATCGGAGATCACGCAAGTCGAGAAACGCGCCGTGCGGGACTCCGCGCGGGCAGCGGGCGCCCGCGAGGTGTACCTGATCGAGGAGCCGATGGCCGCCGCCCTCGGGGCTGGCCTCCCGATCGAGACCCCAGGGGCCCACATGATCGTGGACATCGGCGGGGGCACGACCGAGGTGGCGATCATGTCCCTGGCCGGGATCGTCTACGGCAAGTCCTTGCGAATCGCCGGCGACGAGATGAACGAGGCCGTCATCCAGCACCTGCGGCGGACCTACAATCTGCTGATCGGGGAGCGGCAGGCGGAGGAGGTCAAGCTCAAGCTGGGCTCCGCCGCCCCGGGGGGCACAGAAAGCGCGAAGATGGAGGTCAAGGGACGAGACCTCATCGACGGCTTCCCCCGAGGTCTCGTCGTCACGAGCGAGGAGGTCAGGGAGGCACTCCGGGAGCCGGTGGGGGCCATCGTGGCAGCGGTCCACGCCTGCCTGGAGCAGGCCCCGCCCGAGCTGGCCGCGGACATGGTCGACACCGGCATCACGCTGACGGGCGGGGGCGCGTTGCTCCGCGGCCTGGATCGGCTGCTCCGGGAGGAGACGGCCCTGCCCATCACGGTCAGCGCCGATCCGCTGACCTGTGTTGTCCGGGGTGCCGGCAAATTGCTCGACACGCTCGACCTGCTCAGGCGGGTGGCAATCTCCACTTAGCCAAGGTCGCTCGAGACGACGCTGCGACCGGTATCGAGTTCTCGGCGAGATTGTTGCCGGCGAATGGCTCCACCAGGAGTAGGGTGCCGTCATCCTTCAACGCCTCGGTATGTCGACGACCGGGCCACCATGCCCAGCATCGGGCCGCGTGACCCGCGGGATCGCAGAATCCGACCTCAGGCCTTAACGCCCTTACAGACCGACGCTAGCCCCGCGGTTTCGGTCCGAGCCGAACGAGCGACCTAGACCTCGAAGGCTTCGATCGGGTCCTCCTGAAGGTCGCCTCGCCTCGGATGGCGCTGTGTGTCCAGCGCCCTCGCGGGCGGTACGGGATCGTTCACGCGCGAGCATACGACCACAGTGCCAAACAGACCGAGCAGCAAGAGCCCGATACCGAGTGCAATCAGCCACACGTATTGGCCCTCCTCGTGATCGATCCCGGTTCACGCCTTTGTCTGGTCGAGCCGAGGCAGTCGTACGCCAGTCTCCTCAGCGTGTCAAGCAAGAAGTACAAGCGCTTGGGGTGTCTCGGTCATTCGAGGGCGAGAGGTAGTAGGGGTTAGTCTGGGAGGGTGCAGCGTGGCCTATACTCGATCCGTGGCGCCGGCATCCCCATCTTCGGCCCGGGCGCGTTGGGCGGCCCGGTTCGTCCTGATCGGCTACGTCGGCCTCCTGCCGACCACGGTTCTCGCGCCGGGCGGGCGCGCGGGAGTCGCCGGAGCCGGCTTCTTCGACCTCACGACGGGCTCACGCGTCCGCGCGGTGGCCTTCGCCCTGGCCGTGTACGTGTTGCTGGAGACGGTGCGCTTCCTGCCGGTGGGCGTTCTCGCCGTGCTGTCTCTGGTCGGGACGCGCGGCGATCGGTTGAGGATGCTGCCGGTGGCCGCCGCGGCCGGCGCGGGAAGCCTCCTCATCGCCGTCGGCGCGCTCGCGCTCGAGCTTGGCCCGCCGTGGCGGTGGCCGGGGCCGTCGGATCTATTGTTCCCGGCCGTCGGCTGTGTCCTCGGTGTCGGCGCAACCCTCGTGTGGTGGGCCGGCCGCGGGCCGCGCCGCCGCCTGTTGCTCGGCCTGGGCGCGACGCTGCTGGCCGCGCCGATCCTGGCGGGCCTCGCGCTGCTCGGAACGGCGGAGCGCGAGCCGCTCGTCCCACAAGGCCCGACCGTGACGTCCGAAGAGAAGCGCCGCCTGTATGACCTCTTCAGGCACAAGAACCCCAAGACGCTCGAGGCCGGAGCAATGCGCTCCATCAGTCTCGGCAGCCGAGACATTGACCTGCTCCTGGCCTGGGCGCTTCCTGTCGTGCTCGGCGAAGGGCGGGGGAGAGCCCGAGTTGACCTTCTGCCATCGGGTCAGGCGATGCTTTCGTTGACGCTCCACTTCGTGACTCCCACGGGTAGTTCTCGCTACCTGAATGTCGTGGCCGGGGCGCGCCTGCAGATCGAGCAAGGCCGCGTGAGCGTGGCTGGCCCGACCCTGCGTCTCGGGCGGCTGGTCCTGCCCGACCGACTCTTGCGATGGCTGGCGCCGCTCATCAGCGTCCTCGTCCAGGCCGATCGGCGGGCTCGCCCGGTCCTGGCCGGCGTGCAGAGCTTCGAGATCAGCCCCGGGCGCGCGATGCTCGTCTACCGCCACATGGAGCTCCCACCGGGCCTGCTCGCCAGCTTCATCTGGGGGACGGGCTCGAACGAGGAGATGCGGCTCGCCGTCCGGTCCTACGTCACGGGTTTGCTGGAGGCGGCCCCGAGCTTACCCCAGGGGGAGCCCCGCCTCGGGGCCGCGGTGGAGGTGGCCTTTGCCCGAGCTCGTGAGCGGTCCGGGACGAGCCCGCCCGTGCTCGAGAACCGGGCCGCTCTCCTCGCCCTGGGCCTTCTGCTCGGGCATCGGCGCCTCGAGGGCTTGGTGGGCCCGGTCATGGACGAGCAGGACTGGCGGCGTGCCGCGCCGTTGGTCCGGACCACGCTCCGCGGGCGCGATGACTGGACGAAGCACTTCTTCGTGAGCGCGGCGCTCACCGTGCTCTCGGCCCAGGCGCCAAGCGACGCCATCGGCATCTTCAAGGAGGAGCTGGACGCCGGGGGCGGCAGCGGGTTCTCGTTCGGCGATCTCCTGGCCGACCGGGCGGGCACCACGTTCGCCCTCCTGGCCACCCGCGATGCGACCGCGGCGCGGGCGCTCCAGGCGCGCCTCGCCGCGGGCTTTCGCGTCGACGACTTCTTCCCTGAGGCCGCCGATCTCCCCGAGGATATCCAGGCCGCCGAGCTGGAGGCGCGCTATGGCGGCGTGGAGGGACGCCTGTTCCGCCAGTACGCCGCGGAGGTCGAACGGCGCCTCTGGAGTTGCCCGGCCTACCGCGCCCTGGCTCCCCCCGCCGCGACCAACTAGCCCGCGTGATGCTCACTGAACGATCCTAGCCCATGCGGAACGGAAGCGGCATGGCCGGCCATCGTGGTAAAGTGCCTGCCCCGCCGACAGACGGAGAGGGCTGAGCGGCGACCGAGGGAGGGCAGATGAGCGTCCTCAACTGGATCTTGATTGCCGTCCGTCCACTCGTTGTTATCTTTGCCTTCCCGGTCGGCTGTGAGAACCGGCCATGAATTGCCACGATGCCCGCGAGGGGTTCTCTGCCCTCTTTCACGGCTCACGCGAGCGCACCGGCAGCTACCGCAACTCTTCCTTTACTCGCCATTGACGATTGCGGGCCAGGGGGCCGCGGCGAGCGGAATCGAGGCCACCCGCTTCGCGAACGTGCGCTTCGCGGGTCTGCTGGCCCGGCTCCGGGTGACCGGGCAATCGAGATCCTCTTGGACCGGAGGCAAGGTGCGCAGCCA
>CAZFXH010000221.1:0-2268 GCA_964522905.1 uncultured Anaerolineaceae bacterium | reverse complement strand
GTCCCAGGATTGCGGCGCGTGTGTTCATGGCACGTTGGCCTTGCGCTCGACCCAGCTGATCCCGTCCGGAATGCGGAACTTCGTCACGGTATCCACGCTCTCGCTGCGGCCGCTGAACCAGTCCTCCTGGTCCCACAGGATGGCGTGAGGCATGAGGATCTTCGTGAGCACCCTCCGGCCCGCGCCGTTCAGGGATACGGGCCGGAGGGTTCGGGAAGTCAGGTGATCCCTGTCCGGGAGGTAGAGAGTCGGGCGCACATCCCCCAGCGCAGCCGTTCCTCGGTAGCGGACGATCAGTGTGTGAACCCCGGGCCTCAGCCCCCGGAGGTAGAAAACGTCCGATGGAGAGCCAGCGGAGGTCGTGGCGGCTCCCGGTAGTCTCACGGTCTGGACGGGCCCATCGAGGCGCTCGGGATGGGCGCGCCAGGTCGCGCTGATCTCCACGCTGGCCCCCTCGGTTCCCGTCGGCCACTGCATCACTAGGACGCCTGCGGGTGGCCGCGTCCCCACCGTCCGGACCGTCACCGCCTCGCTCCGGCGCACTGTGTCTCCGTCGAGGGTCTCCGCCCAGAGACGCACCAGGGGATCAGGCACGAGCAGGACATGCCGGAACCGCCCCGCGCGCGCGGCTACCGAGATCCGGCGGTCGTTGGCGACGATCCAGACAGGGGCGACCATCTCGCCGCCGATCTCTCCTTCCACCACCACGACGGGGGGATCGTCCGGGCCGAGCGTGAGGCCGTCGGGCGGACTTGTCAGCGCGATTCGGAGGGGAGGCGTGGGGGGGGCGTACTGGACCGTGATCGCGTCCTCGGCCTCGAGCCCGTCCGGTCCGGTCACGACGGCCCTGAGCTCGTTCGCTCCGGGTCGGAGCGGTACCGAGGCCTCGAAGGTCCGATGGGCCACGCTCAGGTCAGTGGGCGCTCCGTTCACGTAAAGGACGAGGCGCTCGGGAGCGCTTCCCATGACCCGGCCGGACACGGTCGGGGTTGGCTGGTCGGTGACCCATGTCCTCGGCCCATCGAGCCGCACGAACGCGCGGCCCAGACTGAGCCCGAAGGGAGAGCTTGCCGGGGCGACAGGGAGCTCGGCCACCGTCGAGTGCGGCGCCGAGGGCCGGGTGGCGGGTGGGGCGGCGCTCGGGCTCTGCTCGGATGGCTCGGGACTCGGCGGACTGGATGCCGTCGTCTCCAGGGTGTCCGCGCCCAGCGCGACAGGTGCCGTCGTCAGCAGGGGCCTCCCGGAGGGCTCGGCGGCCGCCGGGACAGGTTCAGCGGCCAGGGTCGCGGGCGAGACTGGTCCGGGCGGCGGAGACAGGTCTTGCAGAAGGGGAACGGACATCAGCGTCTTGGCCGGTTGTGCGGTGTTGCCGGTGGCAAGCGTCGGCGGCGGGGGCTCGGGCCAAGAAGGATCCGGCAGCGTGTCGAGGGCGAGCGCGGAAGAAGGCGATGCTTCTTGGGTGGCGGGCGCCGTCGGGGTGGGAACGAGCGCGATTCCGTCCTCCGCGGGAGCTGGCATCGCCACCCCAGCTGACGGGGCCAGAGCGGGTTGCCGTGCGGTGGTAGGGGCGCTCGCCACAGGGGCCTGCCGACCCGAAACCGCGGCCGGCGTGATCGTCTTCGTCACCGCGGGGCGTGCCGAGGCAGGCCGCGTGCCGCGGGGTGCCGGCTTTGGCGCCGAGACGCGTGGGGTGCCCGTGGCCTGCGCGGAGGCTGCCGGGTCCGCCAGGATGAAGGTGACCTCCGGCCGGGGTGTTTCCGGCGGGGCATCCGTGAGGTGAACGATGGTGAAGATCAGGACGGCGTGGAAGATCAGGGAGGAAAGGACGGCACGCCCGATCCGTTCGTCAGGAACGCGCCGCAGCCCGGGAGCCCGGTCGAAGGGGGAGTAGCGACGGGAGTGGCGGGGTCTCCCTGGGGATGCCTCGTCGAGCTGGCCTTCCGGTTCGGGCATCCCAGGACCTGACTGGAGCGCTACCGGCCGCTCGGTCTGGTTCGCAGTCCCTCGACAGGCCTCAAGACCTCCACGGAGCTCATCGGCGCTGCCAGGATGTCGGCCGAGCGGCCCTCCTGTTGCTCGGCTGCTCGACCCTGTGGGACCGCGTCGTTGCGCTGGCCGGTACTCGCTCGCAGGGCCGACGGAATGGCCTCCCGCGCCGGATGGGTAGCGGGGACGGGCACCGTCGCCACACCCGCCGAGGCTGGCACCATGATGACGGAAGTCGGGCTGACGGTCTGCGCCGGGAGTGCATCCGTGGACCTCGCCGTC
>CAZFXH010000220.1:0-2507 GCA_964522905.1 uncultured Anaerolineaceae bacterium | reverse complement strand
CGCCACCTCCCCGCCCCACTCGCGAGCCCCGCCGAACAGGTAGGCGATGGCTGCGGACAGGAAGTGGTTCGGGTTGAGCAGCCCCGCGGTCGGGGTGACGATGCCGTGGCGGTCGGCGTCGGCGTCGTTGCCGAGCGCGATATCGAATCGGTCGCGCAGTGCGACGAGATTCGCCATGGCATGCGGCGACGAGGGATCCATCCGGATCTTGCCGTCCCAGTCGGCCGTCATGAACCCGAACTGCGGGTCCACCCGGTCGTTCGTGACGGTCAGGTCCAGGTCGTAGCGCTCGGCGATCGCGCCCCAGTAGCGCACCGCCGCGCCGCCCATCGGGTCGACGCCGATGCGCAGCCCCGACTTCGCGATCGCGTTCATGTCGATGACGGCGTCGAGGTCGGCGACATAGATGCCCATGAAGTCGTACGGCGTCGCGGCAACGTGGGCGTTGACGTCGGATACCCGCTTGATCCCATCGATACCGTCGTGCCCCGACGCCTCGAGGATGCGGTTTGCCTCGTCCTGGATCCAGGTCGTGACGTCGGTGTCGGCCGGGCCGCCGTTGGGCGGGTTGTACTTGAAGCCGCCGTCTTCGGGCGGGTTGTGCGAGGGCGTGACGACGATCCCGTCCGCCAGCCGCCGCCAGCTGTCCTTCGGCCGGTTCGCGGCGAGGATCGCGTGCGAGAGAGCCGGCGTCGGCGTGTAGCCGTCCGAGGCATCGATCCGCACGTCGACGCCGTTGGCGACGAGGACCTGGAGCGCCGTCCGCGTCGCGGGCTCGGACAACGCGTGGGTATCGCGCGCGAGGAAGAGTGGCCCCGTGTAGCCGCGCCCGACTCGGTAGCGGCAGATCGCCTCCGTGATCGAGAGGATGTGGGCCTCGTTGAACGCGCCACGGAACGCCGAGCCGCGATGGCCCGACGTCCCGAAGGCGACCCGTTGGGCGGGGTCGGCCGGGTCCGGCGTCGTGTCGTGGTAGGCCGCAAGCAGCGCGTCCACATCGACCAAGGTGGAAGGATCGACCGGCTTGCCGGCTTGCGGGCTGGTGGCCATCGCGCCTCCTTGGGAACGTCACGGACGGGTTGCCCACAACGGTACCGCGCGAGGCGACGCCGCGGCCGAAAGACCCGGGCGGCCCCACCGCTCGGGTCTTTCCAGGATGTTCGAGGGTCAGTCTGCCGGGCTCAACCTCAGGACGGTGATGCCGACGGTTACGTGTCCGCGGGCTGGAACCGGAACGTAGCGATGAGCTCGTCCGCGACCGCGTACCAGCTCGTATCGT
Organism: uncultured Anaerolineaceae bacterium; assembly: GCA_964522905.1. Lineage (GTDB taxonomy): Bacteria > Chloroflexota > Limnocylindria > Limnocylindrales > CSP1-4 > SPCO01. The sequence goes on along the minus strand of CAZFXH010000220.1, from coordinate 1,228 downwards.
CAACGGTGAGGTACGTCCAGATGACGATGTGATCGCCACCAACGTCGACGACGGTCACGCGGGTGTGCGCAGCGTCGCTGATTACCTCAGTCTCCTCCTGCCACTCATCCTTGGCGAATGGCCGCACCTCCGGACAGTCGGTCGTCGGCTCGCCGGCCTCGACGTGGGCCTGGGCCGCCGTCATCCCGTCGACGGTGGCGCTCGATTCCTCGGTGACCTGGACTGTCGGGACGGTCTTGAGGTATTCGATGACCGCTTGCGGGCCCCCGGGAAGCACGAGTGGTTCGGAGGACTCCGCGCACGGATCGACGCGGCCCCCGCTGATCGCCCGAAGGATCACGCCGACGGCTGTCTTGTCGCCCGCGGAGTCCGGGATGCGGAATTCGTAGTACGTGCGCTCGGTTGGGCCGTGATCCCACCCGACGTCAGGCGGAAGGACGTAGGTGAATGGACGCCGGAATTCGGTCGCGCTTCCCTCCGAGGGGGCGGAGCTCGGCGATGGGGATGCGGAGGCCGATGGCGACGGTGAGATGTCGCTGCCCACGACGGGCGCCTGGCCAGGCCGCAAGACGGCCAGCCCGACGGCGCCGACGGCGATCACGACCACCGCCGCGACCGCCAGCTTGGCAAAGCTGTTCATGTTCTGGAACCTCCGCGGCACGCGGATGAGCGCGCGCCGCTGATTGGTGGTGTCGATGGTCGCGAGGGCCGAACCAAGCACCCAGTCGGGCGCGCGCGCTGGGGCCTCAGTCGCATAGAAGTCGGCGAGCCGGCGTTCGAGGTCGGGATTCGCGCTCATGCCGTTCGCCCCTTCCGCACGGCGCCGACCGGAGATCGCTCGTCGGCCGCGATGGCCGCCCGGAGCGCCTCGATGGCGTAATGGAGCCGGGACTTGGCCGTCCCGACCGGGATGTCGAGAGCGTCGGCCGCCTCGCTCGGGGACAGGGCGAGATAGAAATGCATGACCAGGATCGTGCGCTGCCCGTCGTTGAGGCGACGCAGTCCTCGTTCGAGCTGATCGCGATCGGCGAGCTCTGCCGTGCGATCGGGTTCGGCGGGCTCGGTCGTCAGGACCGCCAACTCGGCACGCCACCGCCGGCGGTGACGGGCGACATCGGTACAGGATCGGACGACCAGCCGATACATCCAGGCATCGAACCGCTCGACGTCGCGCAACGTCGGCAGGTCTCGCCAGGCCCGCACCAGCGCGTCCTGGGTGGCATCCTCC
>CAZFXH010000219.1:0-3326 GCA_964522905.1 uncultured Anaerolineaceae bacterium | reverse complement strand
GGGTTGGTGGGCGATGCACGTCGGCGGCATCACACCTTGGCGCGAGAAGCCGATGTCGCGCCCAGCCGCCGATCGCGCGCCCCCGACCGCGCGCCCCGCCGCCGACCGTGCGCCCCGCCGCCGACCCGCGCGCCTCGCCGCCGACCCGGAGCCGGGCCGCGCCATGGTCCGACCCGGAGCCGACCCGCGCCAGGGTCCGACCCGGAATCCGAGGCGCCGATGCAGCCGAGGTGCATCGCCGGGTAAACCGTGCTCCGGCGGAGGACTTTGTGCATCAACGCCGGGCGCCCCGCTCCCCGCCCACTAGCCCTGGTCAGGCACCTCGGGCGGAGCGTGAGAGACCGGTGGCAGGTCCAGGTCCTCCACCCAGGCCGCGATCTCGTCGCCGGCCGCGATCCACAGGCCGTCGATGGATCGGGCGCGCTCGATCAGGCGCTCGATGGCCGCGGCTCGGGACGGGCGGCCCGAGATGAAGGGGTGCATCGTGACGTTGAACAGGCCGCCGACCTCGACGATCGCCTCGAGCTCCTCGGTCCAGGCGGCTTCGACGTCGCTCGGGCGCAGGATCGGCGACGACGCGTAGCCCGGGACGTAGTTCCAGCGGTTCCAGTCGTCGAGGCTCCAATGGACGGGGAGCTCGATGAGGGTCGCGCCAGGCTCCGTCGGGGCGCTCGCGGCCGTCGGGGCGCTCGCGGCCGTGGGGCCGGCCGCCAGGCGGTACGGGTGGTCCGAATCCATGAGCCCTGAGTCGTAGCGGAACCCGTGCCTCGCGAGGAGAGCCGGCGTCCCGAAGTTCATGTCCCACGACGGGGCGCGATAGCCGACCGGCCGCACGCCGAGCACGCGATCGAGCGCCTCGAGCCCCCGCAGCAGATACCCCTCCTCCGTCGCCTCGTCGACGCCGCGGACACTCTCGTGCAGGTACCCGTGATGGCCGATCTCGTGGCCCGCATCACGCACGGACCGTGCCACGTCGGGCCACGTCTCGGCCACCCAGCCGGGGATGAAGAACGTCGTTCGAAGCCCGACGCGGTCGAGCATCCGCAAGAGTCGGGGCACGCCAACGCGCGGGCCATACCGTTGGTGCGCGATGACGTCCAGGTAGTCGGCGACCTCGGGGTGGTCGGCGAGCATCACGGCCTCGGCGTCGAGGTCGAAGCCGAAGAACGCGGCGGCCCGCTTCCCGTCGGGCCAGCGGAAACCGGGTGGCAGCGACCCCATGGCGCGAACCATACTTGTCTCGTGAAGCCCCTGCCCTCCCCGTACGACGACATGGTGGCCGGCCGACCGGCGCAGATCGCGGTCGCCGGCCCTGCGCTCCTCGGGAGCCGGCTGCTCACCAAGGACCTCGCCTTCCCGATCGAAGAACGCGCGGCATTCCAGCTGCGCGGGCTCCTCCCCGACCGCGTGCTCACGATCGAGCAGCAGGTCGAGCTCGAACTCGAACACCTGCGGGTCAAGACCGACCCGCTCGAGCAGTACATCGGTCTTGCCGCGCTCCAGGACCGCAACGCGACGCTGTTCTATCGGCTGCTGGCCGATCACCTCGAGGAGTTCCTGCCGATCGTCTACACCCCGACGGTCGGGCGCGCGTGCCAGGAGTTCAGCCATATCATCCGGCGGACCCGCGGCACGTGGATCACGCCGGCCGACGTCGACCGGATCCCCGACATCCTTCGCCAGGGCCCGTTCGAGGACGTGCGGCTGATCGTCGTGACCGACAACGAACGGATCCTCGGTCTGGGCGATCAGGGCGCGGGCGGGATGGCCATCCCGATCGGCAAGCTCGCCCTGTACACCGCAGCCTGCGGCATCCATCCGGCGCTGACGCTGCCCGTTTCGCTCGATGTCGGGACCGACAATCCGTGGCTGCTCGCCGACCCGCTGTACCTGGGCTTCCGGGCCCCGCGACTGCGCGGCGCCGAGTACGACGCGCTCGTCGAGGCGTTCGTGAGCGGCGTAGAGGAGGTGCTGCCCGGCTGCCTCATCCAGTTCGAGGACTTCAAGCAGCACAACGCGATGCGCCTCATCGAGCGTTACCGGAAGCGCGTACCGTCCTTCAACGACGACATCTCCGGCACGGCCGCGGTGATCGTCGCGGGCGTGCTCGCGGGGTTGCGCGCGACCGGGCGCTCGCTGGCCGAGGCGCGCGTCGTCCTCGTCGGGGCCGGGGCGGCCGGGATCGGGATCGGGCGGCTCCTGCGGCTGGCGATGCGCGAGGCGGGCGTCCCGGCGGACGTCGTGCAGGAGGCGATCGCGCTCGTCGACACGAAGGGCCTGGTCCATGCCGGGCGTCCCGATCTCGACGCGTCGAAGATGGATCTGGCCGTGCCCGCCGTGCCAGGCCCCACGCCCGACCTCGTCGACACGATCCGCGCCCGCCGGCCCACGGTCCTGGTCGGTACGACCGGGGCGGGCGGCACGTTCAGCGAGACCGTCATCCGCGCGATGTCCGATGGGCTCGGCCCGACCGATCGCCCGATCGTGCTGCCGCTCAGCAACCCGACCGCGATGGCGGAGGCCACCCCGGCCGATGTGCTGGCCTGGACCGACGGCCGGGCGATCGTCGCAACCGGATCGCCGTTCGAGGCGGTCGAGATCGACGGACAGCGCCACGAGGTCGGACAGGCCAACAACGTCTTCATCTTCCCGGGCATGGGCCTGGGCGCGATCGTCGCAGAGTCGCGCGCCGTGACGGATCGGATGTTCCTGCTCGCTGCCCACGAGCTCGTGGCCGAGGTGAGTGACGACCGCCTGGCGACCGGCGCCCTCTATCCGCCCGTGGCCTCATTGCGCGCGGTATCGCGACGGATCGCGATCGTCGTCGCCCGCGAGGCCGTCGCCGAGGGCCTGTCCGTGGCGGCAGACCGCGGTCCGTTCGATCCCGAGACCGAGGTCGACGCCGCGATGTGGTGGCCGGCGTACGTGCCGTACACGCCGGCCCGCGTCGTCGAGCGCCGCCAGCGAGTTGACACCTGACCCCGTGGGAATGACCGTGCGCGGCGCCGTCCTCGAGACGGTCGGCCAGCCGGTCGCGATCGCCGATCTCGACCTCATCGAACCGCGAGCGGGCGAGGTCCGCGTGCGGATGCTCGCCGCGGGGGTGTGCCACTCCGACCTGCACGTGCGCGACGGCGAGTGGGACCGCCCGACCCCGATCGTGATGGGCCATGAAGGCGCGGGCATGGTCGAGGCGGTCGGGCCGGGAGTCGCCTCGCCGCGTGTCGGCGATCTCGTGGCGCTGTCGTGGCTCATCCCGTGCGGCGTGTGCCGCTCGTGCCGGCGCGGCCACGTCTGGGCGTGCCCCGACTCCCCGTCGTACCGGC
>CAZFXH010000218.1:0-16547 GCA_964522905.1 uncultured Anaerolineaceae bacterium | reverse complement strand
AACGACTTGCGCTGGAGGCGAGGCATCGCGCGACATCGTGCGCCACGCTCGGGTCCGCCGTCCAGACGGGACGGTATCCTCGGTGGGCGACCATTCGCATCTGGAGGGCTCCCTTGGAAGCGCTGTACTCCTGGTTTGTCGTCGCCCACCTCGTGGGGCTCGTGGTGTTCGCGATCTGCCACGGCGCCTCGGCGTTCATGTCGTTCCGCATCCGGAACGAGCGCGACCCGGTCGTCGTGGACGCGGTACTGAAGGTCGGCGGGATGGCGATCGGGCCGATGTACGTCGGCCTGCTGCTGCTGATCGTCGGTGGCCTTGGGGCCGCGGCTGGAGCCAACCTGTGGGGACAGGCATGGATCATCGCGTCGATCATCGTGTTCGTCGTGGTGCTGGTCGTCATGTGGGCCGTCGCGTCGCCGTACTACATGGGCCTGCGCAAGGCCCTCGAACCGCGCGGACCCGATGGACGACCCACGGTCGATCCCGCAGCGCTCGCCGCCATGCTCGATACCCGCCGACCGGAGATCCTGGCGGCCGTCGGCACCGTCGGGCTGGTGCTGCTCGTCTGGCTGATGGTCATCAAGCCTCGCTGAGGCCGACCGATGCGACTGGCCCAGGTTCGCGAACGCCACGCTCCTGCCGGTGCTCCGTGGCGCCTGGCCGCGGCCCTCGACGACCCGCCGCGGCGCTGGCTCGACCTGGAGATGGCTCGACGCAGGGCCGTCGCTGCGCAGCCGGCCTTGGCCCACGACCGGGTCCTCTTCCGCCAGCCGGTAACCACGCTCGACGACCACCTTGCGCGCGGCCTGCGCGTCGCCACGCTCGCCGATCTGGTGGAGGGTTTCGAGGTGCGCGGCGACGATGACGAGGCGGTCGGCAGCGAGGCGGACCTCGTGTTCGGGTCCCCACTGCTCGCGCCTCTCTCGGTGCGTGACGGCTATGGCTTCGAGGGTCACGTTCGCACGATGTGGGAGCGCCGCGGCGGGGAGGTCCCGGAGGCGTGGTATCGCCTCGCGGTCTTCTACTTCTCGAACGTGTCCGAGATCCGTGGGCCGGGCGCCCCGGTGTGGGCGCCGCGTGGTTCCGAGGAGCTGGACTACGAGCTTGAGGTGGCCGCGCTCATCGACACGCCCATCCGTGACCTGACACCCGATCGTGCCGCGGATGCGATCGGCGGTTACACGATCTTCAACGACTGGTCGGCGCGGGACCTCCAGCGCGACGAGACGGCTGTCCGGCTCGGGCCGGCCAAGGGCAAGGACTTCGCGAGCTCGTTCGGGCCGTGGCTGGTGACGCCCGATGAGCTCGAGGACGCGCGGTCCGGGCGTGGTTTCGACCTGGCGATGACCGCGTCGGTCAACGGGGTGGAGACGTCGCGCGGCCGCTGGTCCGACGCGGTGCACGGTCTGGCGGACATCACGGCCCGCGCGTCCTCCGACGCGCTCCTCCGACCCGGCGACCTGATCGGGTCCGGGACGGTTGGCACGGGCTGTCTGCTCGAGGTGCGCGAGGCCACGCTGGGGCGCTACCTGCAGCCGGGCGACGAAATCACGCTCGAGGTCGAGCGCCTCGGCGCGCTGGTGACGCCGGTCGTGGCACGCCCTGGCTGATCGGGCTGTCGCCGCACGACGGGTGGCCGCCCGCCGACGTGTGATGATGCCGCCGTGGCCGCCGTGCACCGATTCCGGATCGAGCCCATGACGCCGGCGGACTGGCCGACCGTCCGGCGGATCTATGCCGAGGGCATCGCGACCGGCAACGCCACGCTGGAGCGCGAGGCGCCCGACTGGGACCATTTCGATCGATCCCACCAGCCGGACTGCCGGCTGGTTGCGCGCGAGACCGCGCGTTCGGCGGTCCTTGGCTGGGTGGCACTGACCGCCTACTCGTCGCGCCGGGTCTACAGCGGCGTCGCCTGGGAGAGCGTCTACGTGGCCGCCGATGCCCGCGGTCAGGGGGTTGGTCGGGCGCTGCTCGATGCCGTCCTCCCGGCCTCGGAGCAGGCCGGCTTCTGGACGCTGCTCGCCGGCGTCATGGCCGAGAACACGGCCAGTCTCCGGCTCCATGAACGCGTTGGATTCCGGCGGGTCGGCGTCCAGCGGGCCATGGGCCGCGACCCCGGTGGGCGCTGGCGGGATGTCGTGTTGCTGGAGCACCGCGCGCCGGCCACGGACTGATCAGGTCCCGTCGCTGTCGAGCCCCAATCGCGCCGCGATCGCGGCAGCCTCCGTCCGGGTCGCCACGCCAAGCTTGCCGAGGATGTTCGAGACGTGGACGCCGGCCGTGTTCTCGCTGATGAACAGGAGTTCGCCGATGCGCTTGTTCGTGTGTCCGGCGGCGACGAGCGGCAGCACCTCGAGCTCGCGACGGGTGAGTCCGAGACCGTCAGGCGCGACGGCCGCGAGCGAGGGCTTCGGGTCGACGTCCACGGCCTCATCGACGCTCCCATCGGTGTCGACTCCTGCGGGTTCCGGGATCCGCACCCGCGCCCGTCGAGCGAGGCCTTCGATCCAGCCCCGCAGCGGAGCCGCGCCGAGCCGCTCCGCGGCGGAGTGGGCCTCGGCGAGGGCCGCCTCGGCCGCGACGCGCGGGGAGCGCGTTTCGAGCATCGATTCCGCGAGCCGGAAGCGCGAATAGGCGATCGGCCACGCGATCCGCGCTCGCTCCGCCGCGACGAGCGTCGCCGTCCAGATATCCGGGTCGGCCGTGCCTGCGGCTCGGTGACTCTCGGCGTTGGCCAGGGCGGTCATGCTCGCGAGGAGCCCGCCGAATACAGCGGCTCCAGGCAGCTCGCTGCCCACGCGCTCGAGGAGCGAAGCCGCGTGCCGGGCTCGGGCCGCCGCTGCCCGCGCCGATGATTCGTCCCGGCGCGCACGTGCCATGCTCGCGACATCGGCTTCTGCGCGGGCGGCGGTGGCCGCGAGCTCGATGGCGTAGTAGTGATCCCCGGTCCCTGCCACCCGTTCGAACCCATCGGCCGCGATCGTCGCGGCCCGGACAGCGTCGCCCTCCGTCAGGGCGAGCTCCGCGAGGCCGAGATTGGTCGGGCCAGTGAACTGTGCGTCGCGCATGGGCACCACCAAAGCGCGGCCTTCCGCCAACAGCGGCGCGGCGTCGGTCGCTCGCCCACGGCGCACGAGGAAGGTCGCAGACGCGGCGATGATGCCGATGCGATTGACCCCGAAGAGCTCCCCGGCCAGCAGGTCATCGACCACCTCTTCGGCCTCATCCCATCGACCGAGGCCGATCAAGCCATCGACCACGTTGGTTGCAAGGAAACGGCCGTACTGCCCGTAGGTACCCACGACCCGGGACCAGGCCACCCCCGCCTGGGCGACGTCGAGACCATCCTCCAGGGCGCCGCAGACCAGGAGGGTGGCGCTGAGGCATGCATACGCCCGACCGAGGTCGTGGATGTCACCGCTGGCCTGGGTCCGATCGAAGGCATCTCGCAGGATGCGTATCCCCGTCGTGCACTGTCCGAGCATTGCGGTACTGGTCCCCAGGGTGACCATGGCATGTGTCTCGGCCAGCGGCGCATCGATCGCGCGGGCGAGGTCGATCGCGGCCTCGGCAGTCTGGATGGCGCGGCCATGGTCCCCTCGGAGCATGCGCATGCCGGCCAGTGATGCCAGGACGCGCGCACGGGCCGGCGAAGGTCCTTCCCCCTCCATGGCCACGGCGGTCGCTTCAAGGACGGCGGCTCCGTCCTCCGGCGAGCCCGCGACCCACGCGGCGCGTGCGAGTCGTTCGCTCGCGGCCGCCCACCGTTCGGGTTCGCGCACCCGATCGACGAGGTTGACCGCCGCCCGGGACAGCTCCAATGCCCAGTCCGGACGGCTTCCGACCATTGCAGCGAGGCTCGCCTCGTGGTAGAGCTGGACCGGGTCCATGCCACTCGGGCGATCGTCCGCCGGCACCGCGTCCCATAGGTCGATGGCCCGCTCGAAGGCACGCACTGACTCCGCAAAGGCATAGGCCTGGGAGGCAGCGCGTGCGGCAGCGATCCAGGCCCGCAGCGCGCGAACGGGCTCATGCGCGGACGTGGCGTGATGGGCCAGCGCGGCAAGGAGACTGGCCCCTTCGGCTCCATCGGGCACGGCCCGAGCGTCCAGCGCCGCGGCGTAGGCAGCGTGTAGGCGGCGCCGCTCGGACGGCAGGAGGTCGTCGTAGACCGCCTCGGCAAGCAGGGCATGCCGAAACCGGTACGTGCCGGCGCCGTCTGCGTCGCTGACCAGAAGTTGGGCGGCAAGCGCCTCGCGGAGCGGCTCCTCCAGCTCGGACTCGGGCTGCGCGGCCACCTCGGCGAGGAGCCCGGGTTCGACGGATCGCCCGTCTACGGCGGCCATCCGGAGCACCCGCTGGGCTTCCTCGGATACGGTCGCCACGCGCGAGAGCAGGACGTCGCGGAGGGTGTCGGGAAGGCGCGACGCCGGTCGGATGGCGCCGTCGCCGGCGGCCAGCAGCTCCTCGATGAAGAATGGGTTGCCCTCGGCGCGACGCCCGATGGCCTCGAGCAGAGCGGCTTCAGGAGCGTGCCCCAGGATGGACTCGACCTGTGCGCCGAGCTCCGTGCGACCGAAGGGCGACAGTTCGAGTCGTCGAACTCGCGGCAGCCGATCCATCTCGGATAACCAGGGTCGAAGTGGATGCCGACGATGCAGCTCATCGCTCCGGTACGTACCGACCACCACCAGGCGCTCCGCCCGGATGTTTCGCGCGAGAAAATCCACGACGTCTCGAGTCGATCCATCCGCCCAATGGAGATCCTCGAGGATGCATACGACCGGTGCCCGCTCCCCAAGGTCGCGCAGGAGGGCGAGCAGGCCTTCGAAGATCCTGGCCTGGACCCATTCGGGCCGCGCAAAGTCGCCGGCGTCGGCCGCGGTCGGCCGCCCGAACTCCGGCATGAGACGACCGAGTTCCACCGTCGCCGGGCTGCGGAGAGCCTCGATGTCGATACCGTCGAGTGCGCCGCCAGCCAGCACCGCCGGCAAGCGGCGTAAGGCCTGGACGAACGGCGCGAACGGCAGGCCACCGCCATCGCCGAGGCTCACGCATCCGCCCTGCAGGATGAGCGTGCCGCCCGCCACGGCTTGCGCGCTGAACTCATCGATCAGCCGTGTCTTGCCGATGCCAGCCTCACCGCCGACGAGGACCACGGTCGGCTCACCCTCACCCGCCCTCCGGGCAGCCTCGGTCAGGGTCTGCAGTTCCGCCTGCCGCCCGATGAACCGCGGACTTGAGACGCGCGTCGCCACGCGGCTCATGGTACGTGAGCCGCGCCCCACTCCCGGGGCGGCGGCCGGCACGATCAGGCGAAGGATGGAGCGCCGGCGAGCCGGCGAAGGAGGATGCCCAGGCGGCGCCTGGCCGGCTGGTTCGTCCCCTCGGCGTTCGAGTCGATCGTCCGGGTCAGGCGCCGGGCGTCGGCCTCCGCGAGAAGGTCGGCCTGGTGGTTCTGGGCGGCGATCAGGATGTTGATCTCGGCGGTCATCGGAGTTCCCTCGTTGCGGTATCGCGGTGGTTGGTCTTCGCGATGTCCCTAACGTAGGGCGGGGGAACGCTCGTGCCATCGGGCGACCTTGGCATCTTCGAGATCGCCTCGCCTTTATTTCCGGGCCGGTGAGCGGTGCGAACCTTTAGCTGGTCGGCTGAACGTTTGCGCGGCACCCCACCGTCATAGGGGTTAGTCCGCGGCCATGGGTCGCGGCGATCGTGAGGTCCAAGTGGATCGAGACCTCGTCGAACAGGCCCGTCGGGGAGACCGTGAGGCGTTCGCCGTCCTGGTGCACCAGGTCAGCGACAGCCTCTACGCGGTTGCCCAGCGGATCCTGCGCGACCCAGGCCTCGCCGAGGACGCGCTGCAGAACGCCCTCGTTCTCGCCTGGCGCCGGCTCCCGCATCTGCGGGAACCCGAGCGCTTCGAGGCCTGGATCTACCGGATCCTCGTTCATGCCTGCTACGACGAGTCGCAGCGAGCCCGCCACTGGACGGCGAACGTCCGGATCTTGCCGATGGATGGTCCATCGACTCCGGACGGTACTGCCGCCGTCGCCGACCGCGACGAACTCGAGCGGGCCTTTCGCCAGCTCCCGATCGACCAGCGGGCGGTCTTCGTCCTGCACCACTACCTCGGGCTCCCGCTCGTGGAGATCGCCGACTTGCTGGAGATCCCCGCGGGCACGGCCCGATCGCGCCTGCATTACGCCACCCGCGGGCTCCGCGACGCGCTGACGGCCGAGCGTGAGCCTGCTGTCCACGGAGGACGTCTCGCATGACCGACGATCGCTCGCTCGAACGCGCCGCTCGGTCATGGCTCGAAAGCGGCCCGACTCAGGCGCCTGACCGCGCGGTGGAGGCTGCCCTCCTCCGGATCCAGACAACACCACAGGAGCGGGATCTACGGATCCCGTGGAGGTTCCCCAAGATGACCACTCCAGCCCGCGTCGCCACCGCCGCCGTCATCGGCGTGCTCGTGGTCGGCGGCGCTCTCTTCATGATCGGCAGACCGGGTCAGACCGGTGTCGGCGGGCCAGGCCCGACGGCGACTCCGACCACAACGCCGACTCCCATCCCCTCGCCGACTCCAGGAACGCCGTCGCTCTCTGAGGGGCCGCTGCCGGCGGGTGCGCATGTGATGACTCCATTTGCGCTGCCAGGCAGTGACGCTTGCTTCGATCCAGACGGAAGCCGGACAGCTGCGCCCCGGCCCGGATGCACCGATACGACCAACGACGATTCCATTCGCGTGACCGTCACGGTCCCGGCCGGCTGGGAAGGGGGCGAGCTCGGCGTCGGCCTAATCGACTCCGAGATCGACCACGAGGCGGACATGCTCGTCGTGCGGGGGGGATTGCTGCTCATTGATCCCTGCGACAGCGACAGGGCCCGTGACGAAGCGCATATCCCGGTCGGGCCGACGGCCGATGACTTTGCCAGCGCGCTCGACGAGCATCCGCTCCTCGACGTGACGACTCCCGTCGCCGTCACCCTCGGCGGGTACACCGGGAAGTACATGGACCTGCAGGTACCCGCGGACATCTCCGCGTGTGACGTCTACCGCCCCTGGGACCCGTGGCTCTACGCCCAGGGACCAGGCCAGCGATGGCACCTCTGGATCCTGGATGTCGATGGCGTCCGCGTCATCGTCCAGGGCACGGACTACGCCGAAACGTCGGCGCAGCACCGGGCTGAGCTCCAGGCGATCGTGGACTCGGTCAGGATCGAACCCTGATCTGGGTCCGCGCACAGCCACTAGACTGGCCTCCTCAGGCGAGGAGGCCAGTCTCTCGATGTTCTACGCCCGCCGTGGCAGCATCCCGCAGCAGCGACACACGCAGCACCGCGCTCCGGATGGCAGCCTGTACGCCGAGGAGCTGTTCGGCATGGAGGGCTTCACCGGCCGCAGCTCGCTCCTGTACCACCTGACGCCCCCGACGCGCACCCACCGGATCGAACCGGTCAGCAAGGTTCGCCTTGAGGCGGCCGACGACGGGCTCCATCGCCATCGATTGAGCAAGACCGGAGGAGTCGAGCCGAACGGGGATGTCGTCACGGGCCGCGTGCCCCTGTACTTCAACAACGACGTCGTCTTCGGGGTCCTGCGCCCGGCGCGGTCGATGCCGGCCGGCACGTTCTACCGCAACGGCGTCGCCGACGAGATGCTCTTCGTCCACGAGGGAACCGGGGTCTGCGACACGATCTTCGGGCCGCTCCGGTACGGACCGGGCGACTACCTGGTCCTGCCCATCGGCACGACCTGGCGGCTGGATCCGGACGCGGGGTCGGAGCAGCGGATGCTCTACCTCGAGGCGCCGTCGGTCATCGAGCCCCCCAAGCGCTACCGCAACGACTACGGCCAGCTCCTCGAGCACGCGCCGTACTCACAGCGCGACCTCCACGCACCCGACGAGGCCGGGCCGCACGAAGAGGAAGGCGAGTTCGCCATCCACGTCCGCTCGACGGACCGGATCACGGCCTACCACTACCGGCAGCACCCGTTCGACCTGGTCGGCTGGGACGGGTACCTCTGGCCGTTCCGCTTCAACATCGGCGACTTCCAGCCGATCACGGGGCGGGTCCACCAGCCGCCGCCGGTCCACCAGACGTTCCAGGCCCGGAACTTCGTCGTGTGCTCGTTCGTGCCGCGCAAGTTCGACTACCACCCGCTCGCCATCCCGGCGCCGTACAACCACTCGAACATCAACTCCGACGAGGTCATCTACTACGTGGCCGGCAACTTCATGAGCCGGCGCGGCGTGGAGATCGCCTCGTTCACCCTGCATCCGGCGGGGATCCCGCACGGCCCGCACCCGGGCACGGTGGAGGCGTCCATCGGCAAGGAGGCCACCGAGGAGCTGGCCGTGATGGTCGACACCTTCCATCCGCTGCACGTGACCCAGGCCGCCATGGATCTCGACGACGAGCGCTATCCCTATTCGTGGCTGCCGCCCGAGGACGCGACCGGCGAGGCGGCCGAGCTCAGCGAGCGCGGTCCGGAGGCGTTCCCAGACTGAGGCGCTCCGTGGCCCCGGCTGTCACGGACTCGGGCTGGGAAGTGCCGCATCCTCGGGTCGCAGGTCGATGGTCGCGGCGAACGCGTCGAACAGCTCCCGGCCGTTCGTGACCTGGTCGCTGCCGAGGAACAGCGTGAACATATAGACGCGGCCCTCCAGGACGACGGTGGCCTCGACCTCGCCGCAGCTGTCCCTGAGGCGGCCAGGCGCCCCGTCGATGGCGATCAGCTCCTGCCTCTCGCGCGGTGGCACGCAGCTCGGGTCACCGAAGGTGAGGAACTCGTCGATCCAGCCGTTCACGTCCGGCAAGCCTTCCGGCAGCGGCGCGGAGGCCGCCCGGATCCACGGCGACTGGTCCTCATGACCCAGGGAGTCGAACGTGGCGTTCGGCGAGCCCCCCAACTTCCAGGCGGGTGGCGACCACGTTTGGCTCGCGGAGATGGCGGACCAGTAGGCCGGCAACGCGATCGAATAGCCGAAGTGACGGGACACGTACCGCTCCGACATGACCGGGATGCCGAGGGTCGTCGGGATCGGGGCTGCTGAGGGCGCCTCCGATGGTGACGGAGAGGGCGCCTCCGACGGCGATGGGGGAGCCGACGTCGACGACGCCGGAGGCGGTCCTCCGACGTTGTACCCATCCGGGGCGATCCGGGACACGGCCAGCCCGGCGATGGCCACTACCATCACCGCCACCGCGGCCAGCGCCACCAACGACAGCCGATCCACCGTCGGAAAGCGCCACCGAAACCAGATGGAACGTCGGGACTGATGGGTCGTTCGAACGTCGACCGCGATGGCGCGCCTCGTCGCATCGGGGAGCTGGTTGGGCCCCTCCTCGAGCCAGGCGGCGACGACGGCGCTTCGCTCGCGCGGGGGGTTCATGCGAGTCGTACCTCCGCCGTGTCGACACGGCTATCGGCAGCGACCGCCGCGCGCAGGGCCCTGGTGGCGTGATGGAGTCGGGATTTGACCGTGCCGATCGGCACCCCGACGACGTCGGCGATCTCGGCCAAGGGAAGGCCGGCGTGGTGGTGCAGGACGAAGACCGCGCGATGCTGCGGCGTGAGGCGCGCGAACGCCCGATCGAGGGTGTCGCGATCCTCGACGGTGAGGATCGGGTCGGGACCACCAGGTCCTTCCATCGGCAGGGCCGTGATCCGGGTGCTCCAGCGCCGGTGGCGGCGAAGCTCGTCGTAGCAGGCGTTCACGAGCAGTCTGTGGAGCCACGGTCCGAAGCGTTCGGCGTCCCGAAGCTGCGGGAGTTCGCGCCAGGCCAGGAGGAATGCCTGCTGGACGGCGTCTTGCGCCCGCTCGGGATCGCGGAGGATCCGGTAGGCGATCGCGTAGCACAGGTTCCCGTCGAGGTCGACCAGCTCCGAGAAGGCGGTGTCGTCGCCTTCCCGTGCCCGCTCGACCAGCCTCGTCCGCATGGACGGCACCCCTGCGGCGCCCGACGGGCGCTTCACCTACACAGATGGTCGCACCCGGGGCAAGGTTCATTCGCGGCCCGGACCGTGCTCGCGGTTGCGGCATGGTCCGAACGCACGGCTCGCCGACCCGGCATCATCTCCCCATGGCCGACATTCGAACCCGCATCCACGCCGGCGAGACGCTCATCGGGGTCTTTTCGGACCTGGCCTCACCCTTCGCGGCGGAGCTGTGCGGTAGGGCCGGATTCGACTGGATCTGCCTCGACCTCGAGCACGGCGCGGCAACCGAGGCGGACCTCCTGGGCCTGCTGCACGCCGTGGGCACGACTCCCATGGCGCCGATCGTCCGGCCGCAGTCCGCCGAGCGGCTGCGCGTCGGGCGGGCGCTCGACCTCGGGGCGGCCGGGATCATGCTGCCCCAGCTCCAGTCGGCCGAGGAGGTGCGCCAGGCCGTCGCGTACCTGCGCTATCCGCCTGCAGGGGTCCGTGGCCTGGCGCTGCGTACCCGTGGCGCGGACATGGGTGCTCTAAGCCACGCCGACGTCGTGCAGGTCGTGAACGAGCGGGTCGTCGGGATCGTTCAGATCGAATCGCGGGGAGCCCTGGCAGCCGTCGACGAGATCGCATCGATGGACGAGGTCGATGTCCTGTTCGTCGGCCCGGCCGACCTCTCGCACGCGCTGGGCGTCCCAGGCCGGTTCGATGACGAGGCGTACCTCGGGGCGCTGCGCAGCGTCGCCGAGGCATGCCAGCGGCACGGCAAGGCCGCCGGAATCCTGGTCTACGACACGGCGGCGCTGGCGCGGCTCCTGGAGCTCGGCTACCAGTTCATCGGTCTGGGTTCCGAGGGGTCGTTCGTGAGCGGGGGCGCCAAGGCGATGCTGGCGGCCGCTGGCCGCGGCTAAGCCCGGTCCGCGCCGAGGCTGCACGGCCGGCGGCCTCGTCCGGCGCCCCCGCCCCGCCCCCTCTTCAGGCGGACCCGCCGACCTCCGCCTCAAGCGGTGTCGCCGGCTCCGGTGCCCCCGTCGGGCGCGGCGCGGTCTGCGCGATCACGACGGCCACGACGATCAACCCCGCCCCGACCAGCTGGATCGGGGCCAGCGTCTGGTCCAGGAAGAGCCAGGCGAGTACGACGATGATCAACGGCTCGACCGTAGCCGTCAGCGCCGCCCGCGCGGCCCCGATCCTTCGTGCCCCCGCGTAGAACGTCTGGATCGCGAGGAACGATGCGACGAAGGCCACGGCCAGGATCGCCGGCCACGCCGCCGCCGGCACCGTCCCGGGGTCCAGCGGTCGCCCCGCCACCACGCCGGCCGCGGCATAGACGGCCGCCGTGGCACTCATCATCAGGGTCGTCGTGACCGCAGCGTCCCCGGCCGGCGACCCATCCGCGGTGGACTCGCTCGCGAGGCGGTCCCGCCGCTCCCCCGACAGCCGCGCCGAAAGGATGATCCAGACCGAATAGATGACAGCCGAGGCGAATACCAGCACGAGCCCGCTGACCGGCGGGGCCGCCGCGACGTCGATGCCCCCGAGCGCCAGTGCCGAGCCGGCGACCGCGAGCACCGCCGCGATCCACGGGCGCGGACCCGGCAGCCGGGTCGCGAAGCGCAGCGAAAGGACCGCGACCATGACCGGATACGTGTAGACGACGACGCCGGCCAACGCCGCCGGAACCGTCTCGAGGCTCGCGTAGTACGTCCCGGCGTTCCCGACGAACAGGGCACCCAGAGCGAGCGCCACCGCGACCTGTCGCCGCGTCATCCCGCGCAACGCCGCCCGTCGACGCGGCGAGGCCAGGACCCACAGCCAGCCGAGGACCGCTCCGATCAGGAAACGCCAGCTCACGAGGGTGAGCCAATCCACCCCGGTGGAGTAGATGGGCGCGGCAAGGATCGAGCCCGATCCGTAGCCGACTGCGGAGATCACCACCAGGCCGATACCCACGGCCGACCGTCGATCCATGCCTCCCGAGGCTACCAGCGCGCAACCATCGCGCGCAGCGACGGTCTACACTTCGAGCGTGACCGACCTCTCCGAGGGCGTGGTCGCCAGTCGCGTCCCATCCCTGACCGACGAGCGACTTCGCGTGCTCAGCCGCCGCCACCCCGTGACCGTTCCGCCGGGGACCAGCCTCGCCGACTGCCTGCGCGCGATCCAGCGGACCGGGACCGGCGACTCGGTGTTCGTCTGCGATGCGGACGGACGGCTCCGCGGCGTGCTGACGGAGCGCGACATCTTCGGTCGCATCGTCGGCGGGCGCGTCGACCTCCACCAGCCGGTCGAATCGCTGATGACCACCGAGCCGCGCACGCTCGATCTCGACCAGACGATCCGCGATGCGCTCGAGCTGATGCAGACCGGGCTGTACCGCAACATCCCGCTGGTGGACGCCTCGGGGCATCTCGTAGGCGTGGTCCGTCAGAACGACATCATCAAGTACCTGGCCGAGTCCTTCCCCGAGGAGCTGCTCAACCTCCCACCCCGGCCGCACCAGCGCATGAAGGCACCGGAAGGGGCGTGACGATCACCAGGGAGCCGGAGCTCCCGACCCAGGAGCTCGAGCGGGTCACGATCCGCTTCGCCGGCGATTCCGGCGACGGGATGCAGTTGACCGGGACCCAGTTCACCCGGACGGCCGCCGTCTTCGGCAACGACATCAGCACCCTGCCGGACTTCCCGGCCGAGATCCGGGCGCCGGCCGGCTCCCTGCCAGGGGTCAGCGGCTTCCAGATCAGCTTCAGCTCGTCGGAGATCCACACCCCAGGCGACGCGCCCGACGTCCTCGTGGCCATGAATCCGGCGGCGCTCAAGACGAACATCGGCGACCTGCCTCCGGGCGGCGCGCTCATCGTCAATAGCGACGCGTTCACGCAGTCGAACCTCAACAAGGCGGCCTACGCGGCCAACCCGCTGACCGACGGCTCGCTCAATGCGTACACGACGTTCGAGATCCCGATCTCCTCGCTCAACGAGCGCTCGCTCGATGGGCTCGACATGACGAGCAAGCAAAAGGACCTCACGAAGAATTTTTTCGCGCTCGGGATCATGTTCTGGCTCTACGAGCGGAGCATGGATCCGACACTCGGCTGGATCGATTCCAAGTTCTCGGCCCGTCCGGTCGTCGCCGAGGCCAACAAGCGCGCCCTCCGCGCCGGCTACGCGTTCGGCGAGACGACCGAGATGTTCCACACGCACTACCGCGTCCGCCCAGCCAAGCTCGCCCCGGGCACGTATCGGAACATCACGGGCAACGAGGCGACGGCCCTCGGCTTCCTTGCGGCGAGCAAGCTCGCCGACCGCCCGCTCTTCTACGGTTCGTACCCGATCACTCCGGCGAGCGACATCCTGCACCAGCTGTCGGGGTACAAGACATTCGGGGTCAAGACTTTCCAGGCTGAGGACGAGATCGCGGCCATCGGTGCCGCGATCGGCGCGAGCTACGGCGGCGCGCTCGGACTCACGGCTTCGTCCGGCCCGGGCATCGCGCTCAAGACGGAGGCGATGGGCCTCGCGGTCATGGTCGAACTGCCGCTCGTCGTCATCGACGTCCAGCGCGCCGGTCCCTCGACCGGGATGCCGACCAAGAACGAGCAGGCCGACCTCCTCCAGGTGATGTTCGGGCGCAACTCCGACTCTCCCATCCCCATCGTGGCGCCGGCCACGCCGGGCGAGTGCTTCGACCTCGCGATCGAGGCCGTCCGGATCGCGCTCAAGTACATGACACCGGTCGTCTACCTGTCGGATGCGTTCCTCGCCACGGGCTCGGAACCGTGGCCGATCCCCGATCTCGCCTCGCTCCCGGACATCGCGGTCCCGAACGCGACCGCCGACGGCGGGATCTTCCAGCCCTACCTGCGCGACCCAGCCACGCTCGCTCGACCCTGGGCCGTACCGGGCACGGCCGGACTCGAGCACCGCGTCGGTGGGCTCGAGAAGGCGGACGTGACCGGAAATGTCAGCTACGATCCGGACAACCACCACAAGATGCAGACGCTGCGCCAGCAGAAGATCGCGGGCATCGCCGACGACATCTCGCCCCTCGAGGTGATGGGCCCCGAGACGGGCGACCTGCTGATGCTGGGTTGGGGCTCGACCTACGGCGCGATCCGCTCCGCGGCGGAGCGTCTGCAGGCGGAGGGCCGGTCGGTCGCCCATGCGCACCTGCGTCACCTCAACCCGTTCCCGGCCAACACCGAGGACGTCCTGCGCAGCTACCGCCGGGTCCTGATCCCGGAGATCAACCTCGGCCAGCTCTTGATGCTGGTCCGGGCGAAATACCTCATCGATGCCGTCGGCTACGACCGCGTGCGTGGCAAGCCGTTCCGCATCTCCGAGATCGTCGAAGAGGCCGAGCGAGTGCTCGCGGAGAACCAACCCACATGACCACCGAAACTGATGCCCCCGTCCCGTCCCAGCCGGCGCAGCCCGCGCTCAGCCCGGAGAACGCCCGGGTCATCGCGCTCACGCGCAAGGACTTCGTGTCCGACCAGGAAGTCCGCTGGTGCCCGGGCTGTGGCGACTACTCGATCCTGGCCCAGACCCAGAAGGTGATGCCCGACTTCGGCTACAAGAAGGAGGACATCGTCTTCATCAGCGGCATCGGCTGCTCCGGCCGCCTGCCCTATTACATGAACAC
Organism: uncultured Anaerolineaceae bacterium; assembly: GCA_964522905.1. Lineage (GTDB taxonomy): Bacteria > Chloroflexota > Limnocylindria > Limnocylindrales > CSP1-4 > SPCO01. Next base: position 1,956 of record CAZFXH010000218.1, on the reverse strand, counting down.
GTACGGCTTCCACACGATCCACGGCCGTGCCCCGACGCTGGCCACCGGGCTCAAGGCGGCCCGCCCGGACCTGATGGTCTGGGTCATCACCGGCGACGGCGACGCACTGAGCATCGGCGGCAACCACGTCATCCATTCGATGCGCCGCAACGTCGACATCAACATGGTCATGTTCAACAACCGCATCTACGGGCTGACCAAGGGCCAGGCGTCACCGACGTCGGAGTTCGGGAAGAAGACGAAGTCGACCCCGGTCGGCTCGATCGACACCCCGATCATCCCGCTCACGATCGCCCTCGCCGCCGAGGCGTCGTTCGTGGCCCGCTCGGTCGACAACCACACCGAGCACCTGCAGCAGACCCTGGAGCGCGGTGGCCGCCACAAGGGATCCTCGTTCATCGAGGTCCTCCAGAACTGCAACATCTTCAACGACGGCGCGTGGCGGGACTTCACCGACCGGGAGGTCCGCGAGGACCGGATGCTGCTGCTCGAGCACGGCAAGCCGATGATCTTCGGCAAGGATCGCGACAAGGGCATCCGGCTCAACGGGCTCCACCCCGAGGTCGTGACCATCGGCCAGGACGGCGTGACCGAGGCGGACCTGCTGGTGCACGACGAGAGTGCCGAGGACCCGTACCTGGCCCTCGTCCTCTCGCGCATGTTCTGGCCGGACTTCCCGGTCCCGGTCGGGGTCCTGCGCGCGATCACGCGGCCGACGCACGATCGCCTGCTCGAGGACCAGTTGTCGGCCGCGATCGCCAGGTCCGGTCCCGGCGATCTCCAGCGCGTGCTTCGAGGCGGAGAGACATGGACGGTCGAGTAGACGCCGGCGAAGACGGCATCGTCGCGGGGCAGGAAGCCGGCGGCGAAGGCATGCGCTGCCCGTCGTGCGGGTTCGAGAACCTGGTCGGCGCCGACATCTGCGACAACTGCGGCGCGGACATCTTCGGCCACGACATCCCGCAGCAGGCGCCGGCGTTCAAGGGCGAGCTGATGGGCGAGCATCTCGATCGGCTCGGTGCGCCGCCCCCGGTCACGGTCACGCCCGACACGCCGCTCGATGTGGCGATCGCGCGGATGCAGGAAGCCGAGACCGACTGCGTTCTCGTCATGACCGACGATCGCCTCGTGGGCATCTTCACCGATCGAGACGCCGTCGTGAAGGCGGCCGGCAAGCGCCTGGAGTCGTTCCACGTCCGTGACTTCATGACGCCCGACCCGGTCGTCCTCCGCCACGACGATCCGATCGCCGTTGCCATCCACAAGATGGCGATCGGCGGGTTCCGCCACATCCCGATCGTCGAGGACGGCCGCCCGACCGGTGTCGTGACCGCGCGTGACGTCTTCCACCACCTGGCGTCATCGATGGACCGCGCCTCGTCGTGACGGGCCGCGTCATCGTCCTCGCCCAGGACCTCATCTGGGCCGATCGGCTGGCGCGAGCGGTCCAAGCGACCGGCGCCGAGCCGGTGCGCGTCGCCTCGCTCGATGGGCTCGAGGGCGCCCTCTCAGGCGGTGGTGCAACCATCGTCGACCTGACCGCCCTCGCCTACGACGGCGTTGCCGCGATCGAGATGGCGCGAGCCGCAGGGTCCCGCGTGCTCGCCGTGGGCCAGCACGACGACCACGAGCTCCGCAAGCGAGCCCTGGCCGCGGGCGCCGACCGGGTCTACGCCTACCGCAAGCTGTTCGAGGACGGGCCCGCCACGATCGAGGCATGGCTCGCCCGACCAGCGGAGATCGAGGCGTGACGTTGGCATCCCGCCCGGTCATCCCGGCCGCGCGCTACACGGAGCGGCTCGCCCAGGCCTGTGGGGCCGCCGCAGCACGGTTCGACGCGCTGCTCATCGGGGTCGGCTCCGACCTGCGCTACCTCACGGGCTACGAGGCGATACCGCTCGAGCGGCTGACGGTGCTCGCCCTGCTCACCGGAAAGGATCCGTTCATCGTGGTCCC
>CAZFXH010000217.1:0-1706 GCA_964522905.1 uncultured Anaerolineaceae bacterium | reverse complement strand
CACGCCCGAGTCTATCTCGATCGTGGTGTACGAGCACCCCGGCGCGGCGCCGTACGGCGTGCTCACCGGCGACACCCTGTTCATCGGTGACGTCGGCCGGCCCGACCTGCTCACCTCCGTCGGCGTCAGCGCCGACACCCTTGGAGGCGAAGACGGCCTGCAGGGACGCGAAGCCAAACGGCTCCCACCTCGCGGACGGCCTCTCGCATGACCTCGCCGAATGCGGCCTCTGCTTGACTCCGGTGCCCGTTCAGCAGATCCTCGCCACATCGCGCGCGACCTGTGCGGCATCCCGTCGAACTGGAGGCGGCCTTTCATGGTGGGCTGGGGCGAGGAGCTGGTGGCGGTCCGGGATCGGATCACGATCCTCACCTCGATCGTGCTTCTCGTGATCGCCGCGGCGGCCTGGGTGTCCGTCGTCCGGTCGAGCCTGCGGGGCGACGACATGATGATGACGATGCCGATGCCGGCGACGGCCGCCGACGGCTTCGCGTTCGTCGTCGGCTGGGGCATCATGATGACCGCGATGATGCTGCCGAGCGCGGTCCCGATGATCTCGCTGTACGGCGCGACGCGGCGGGGCGCGGGCGGCGCACGCGCGCAGGGGGTGCCCGTGGCGGTGTTCACCGCGGTCTACCTCGTCCTGTGGGCCGCGAGCGGGGTCCCGGTCTATTTCGCCCACACCCTCCTGATGACGCTCCCCGGGTCCGTGTTCGGCTACGGGATTGCGGTGATCCTGCTGGCGGCGGGGGCGTTTCAGCTCTCGCCCCTCAAGCAGGTGTGCCTCCGGGCGTGTCGCAGCCCGCTGGCCTTTCTCCTTGGCCACTGGCGCGCGGGGCGCCGGGGCAGCCTGGCGCTCGGCTGGTCGCATGCGGTGTACTGTCTCGGATGCTGCTGGGCGCTCATGCTGGTGCTCGTCGCCGCCGGCGCGATGGGCCTCGGGTGGGTGCTCCTCATCACGGCCGTGGTGGCGGCCGAGAAGCTGCTCCCCGGCGGACAATGGTTCGCGCGCGCCGCCGGCGGGGCGCTCCTGCTCCTGGGCGTGGCGGTGGCGCTTCGTCCCGATCTCGTGATGGTGCTGCGCGGCGGTCACCCGATGTGACCAGGTTCATCACCGGTGGAGGTTGATCATGGCGAGCCCTCAGTGGAAGATCAGCGGCGACTACCTCGAAGCATGCAGCTGCGACTCCGTGTGCCCGTGCCCGACTTCGGGCCTGGCCGCGCGGCCGACCAAGGAGGCCTGCGACGCCGGCCTCGTGTTCCACGTCGAGCGCGGCTCGTACGGGGCGACGAGGCTCGACGGGCTCAGCTTCGCGGTGCTCCTGCACACCCCGGGGCCGATGATCGCGGGCAACTGGACCGTGGGCATGATCGTGGACGAGCGGGCCACCGCCGAGCAGCGCGACGCCCTCGTGGCGATCGGGAGCGGGCAGGGCGGGGGCCCCATGGCCGCGGTCGGGCCGCTGGTGAGCAAGTTCGCCGGAGCGGAAACCAAGCCGATCCGGATCGAACGGGATGGGATGCGGCGGTCCGTGTCCATTCCCGGCGTGCTCGACATCGCGGTGGAGGGCATTCCCGGCGCCAGCCCGACCGAGCCGATCTACCTCGACAACGTCGGCCACCCCGCCGCGAGCCGGCTCGCCCTCGCCAAGGCGTCCCGGGGCCACATGCACGCGTTCGGGATCAACTGGGACGACACTTCCGGT
>CAZFXH010000216.1:0-7426 GCA_964522905.1 uncultured Anaerolineaceae bacterium | reverse complement strand
AGCGCCTTGGAAGCGAGGGGTGGTCGGCCAGACGTCCACTGGACGCCGTTGTGGACCTGTCGCATGGTGCTCCTTCCAACCTGGACATCGACCACGGATGGTCGGCGAACGATGGTGGATCGGCCGCGGGGGACGGCCGGGGTGACGGTGGGCTCGAGAGGCCGCGGTGAGCACGCTTGGGACGTTCCCCGGGGCCTGTCGTCGCGAACTGTGCGCATGCGTCGGGCGGAGCGCATCGCCCGCTGACCCATACCTTACCAAGCCCAGGCAAGTCGCGGGGACCAGCACTCCGGCACGACACCGCCGCCGTGGAAGGTTGCAGCACCGCTGGACACCGACCGGGCCCGGGGCGGGTAGGATGCCGCGCATGCAGCGGCGCTGGACCCGGTTCATTGTTCTCATCACGATGTCTGGCATGGTCCTGGGTGCCTGCCGATCCGAGACGCCGAGTCCCGGACCAACCATCCACCCGACCGCCTCGGATCCGGTCGCGACGTCGTCTTCGGGCGTTCCGACGACCGCGCCCAGCGCGTCGGCGCCGGTGCCCACTCGTGCGGTGAGTTGGACCATGCTGCCGCCCGCATCCGGCGGCCCGACGGGGCGAGGGGGGCATACCTGGACGGTCGATCCGTCGAGCGCCGTCGCATACCTGTTCGGCGGTCGGGGAGTCGATGGCTTGCTGGGCGACCTGTGGGCCTTCGACATGACCGCGGACGCCTGGGAGCAGCTGGCGCCCCTCGGCCCGACTCCATCGTCCCGGGCCGGCCACGTCGGGGCCTGGATGGACGGCATCGGCCTCGTCGTGTTCGCCGGTCGCGACGCCGCCGGGCCATCGTCCGAGCTCTGGGCATACGACCCGGGCGCGAACGGATGGCGGATCCTGACGACCACCGAGGACGCTCCAGCCGCACGAACCGATGCCTGCGGCGTCATCGGGCCTGACGGGAGGCTGTGGGTGAGTCACGGCGAGGGTGGAGCGGGCGCCTATCTCGACGACGTCTGGGTCTTCGACCCCGCGGCGTCGGTCTGGGCGGAGATGGAAACGGCGGGCGCCGGCCCGTCACCCAGGGCCGGGAGCGCTTGCTGGTGGTCCAGCGCAGACGGGCTGATGCTCTACGGAGGTCGATCCTCGACCGACGAAGTCCTTGGAGACGCCTGGTCGCTCGACTCACGATCGGCAACAGGATGGGTCCCCGGCCCCGGATTCCCCCTACCGGGCCGCGCGTTCACGGCGTTCGCAACATCGAGTTCTGCGGCGTATCTGCTGGGCGGTGCCGGCCCGGGTGACGTGTTGCTCGGCGAATTGCTCGGCCACGACCTGTCCGCCGGTCTGACGGAGCGCCTGACGGCAGGATCCGAGGCACCGGAACCGCGGTCGGACGCGACGCTGGTCGACGATCCGGAGGGCGAGCGCGTGCTGCTCTTTGGCGGCGGAGATGCCGCAGGCCCCACGAACGCGTTGTGGTCGGTCAGCCCACCCTGAGCCCGTCCGGACCCGTCGGCAGACGCGACGCGTCGGGTGGGATCGCAGGCGCGCCGCTCGCGTGTCGATCACCTTTGCCGGCGCCTGTCAGCGGGCCCTTCACGCCGAGATAGGCCGCAGAGCCGGCAAGCGCGAGGATGACCCACAGGTATCGCTCATATGCGAGGTGGAGGAACATCCCGGTGGTCAGATACGTGACGAGGACCAGGATGAACCCAGTCGCCATGTCCGCGTATTCCGGCGCTCGGATCCGCCATCGCCGACGAGCCTGGTCCAGCGCCAACAACGTTGCCCCGAACACGCCCATGAACGACAGGAACCCGAGCAGCCCGGTCTCGGCGGCGATGCCCGCATACAGATTGTGCGCCTGGCGGGACTCGTTCTCACTCGCGATACCGACCTCGTCCGCGTAGTCGCCGTAGTACACCGGGAAGAGCCCGCGACCGACGCCGATCACCGGATGGTCTGCGAAGACCAGCACGGCGGCGATCGTCTCGTTGGCGCGCTTCCGGAACGAGCTGTCCTCCGCCTCCGTCGAGCCGACGGTGCCGGTCGCACCGCCGATCGCGTCGAGCGTGGTCAGGCGTTCGAGGTACGAAGGCTGCAGGGTGAACAGGACCGCCACCCCCAGCACGACCACGATGAGCTGCGATGGCTTGATGTAACGGAGCAGGGCCATCAACGCGATGGCGACCGCCAGACCCAACGCCGCACCGCGGGAGAATGTGAGCACCGCGCCGAATGCCGTGACGAGCGTCGCCATCGCCGCGAGGACCCGGAGGACGGCACGACGCTCGCCCCAGACTCGAAACAGGCCCAATGGCAGGAGGACGACCATGATCTGCGCGTAGCGGTTCTTCTCGCCGATCGGACCCGCCAGGCGAGGCTGTCCAGTGGCTTCCGGGGTACCGGTGCCTGTGTTGATCACCGCATCACTGACCTTCGCAAAGCCGCCGTAATCGCTGGCGAACGATCCAGTCACCTGCTGGTGGATCGAGAGCGCGCCCAGAAAGAAGCCCACGGCCAGCAGCACCCAGACGACCATCCGCAGGTCGGCGAGCGACCGGATGGAGTTGGTCACGGCGACGTAGATCAGAAGCCCCTCCACGATGAACGTGACCAGCATGTCCAGCGCCCGGTCGGGGTCGGCCGCCATGCCGGCGGCGATCCCCAGGATCACGATGACGAAGTAGCCCAGCATGAACGGCAGGCCCGACGCGATGATGATCGGCTGGCGGCGAACGATGATGTGGTAGGCGAACGGAACGATCAGCAGGAGCGGGAACGCTGCGCCGGCGAAGTAGGGGACGTCGTAACGCTGGACCGCGATCGCCGCCGCATTGCTGTACAGGATCGCAACGACGATCAGCGTCGCGCGATCGGGTCGCAGGGCGAGCGCGATCGCCGTGATCAACGCGAGCAGCGCGCCGATCATGATGAGCCCGCGTTCTGCGGTGAGGAACCCGGTCAGGGCCGCCGCTGCGCAGATCAGCAAGCTCGCGGCGAGCGGTCCGAGCACCACCGGCGTGCGGGGCGACGTCCGCAGCCGACCCGTGATCGCGGTCATGCGATCGCCTGGTCCGGCTCATCGCCGTCGGCCGCCGCCTCGTTACCGGACGGCACGGTCAGGACCGTCGGTGTGCGAACGAGCGAGCGGCGCGGCTCCCACCGATCGATCCGCTCACCGCGAACCAGGTTCAACATCGCCCGCGCGGCCGCGAGATTGACCATGAGGAAGTAGGCCGGGATCGCGAGCGGGGCCTTGCGGCCGATCGGCCGCCCGGCAAGGGCGATCCCCGCGGCGGCGTGGCCATAGCAGATCGCCTGTCCGACGGTGGCGACCCGGTAGACGCGCCCGCGACTCCAGGCGAGCGGGCTCGCGATCGCGAGCGCAGCCAGCGGAAGAATGGCCGTCCGCAACAGCACCTTGTGCCACAGCAGCTGCAGCGCGTACCAGCCCGTGCGTCGTGGGTCGAACAACCGTCGCATGAGGATCAGGCACCGGAACGACCGTGTCATGATCCGGACCTTGCGGCGGAATTCCAGGTCGCCCGACGGGGCGACCGGTTCATACGCGAGCGCATCCTCGGCGAAGACCAGCCGCTGGCCTCCATCGATCACCCGCATCGTGTTGAGCATGTCGTCGGTGATGCCTTCAGGGATCGAACCGAAGTGATGCCGACGCAGGGCGTAGATGGCGCCGGTCCCACACGTCACGTTCCCAGCCGCCGACTGGGAGCGCTTGAGGAGGCGGTCGAAGTCCCAATACCCGCGCTCACCGACGACCGTGGCGTCGGACCCGCCCTCGGGCAGGTAGACCTGGTTGCCCGCCACACCACCCACGGTCGGGTCGGCGAACGCTCGGACAAGCGCACGGATCGCATCCGGGGCGTACTGGCTGTTCGCATCGGAGAAGACGAGGATCTCGCCGGTGGACCCCTGGACGGCGCGCTCCAGCGCCGCGCCCTTGCCGACTCGCCCCGGAGCGATCAGCTGCACGCCGCGGGTGGCGTAGCCGGAGACGATCTCGTCGGTACGGTCGGTGGAGCCGTCCGAGACGATGATGAACTCGCGCCGCTCCGCCGGGTAGTCGAGCGCCAGGAGGTTCTCGATGCGGTCGCCGATGACATCGGCCTCGTTATACGCCGCGATGATGACACTGACCGATGGCGTGATGTCCTCGCGGGTATAAGGGCGCGGTCGTAGTCGGGCCCGGGCGAGGGTCAGGATCGGGAAGCCGACGTATGTGATCCCGAGGATCGTTGCCGCAAGCCAGAAGACCGAAGCGCGGATCATGGTCGCTCCCCCAGGATCGACGTCGCCGGGATATCGCCCGATCGGAGTTCGCCGACACCGCGGCCGCGATCGGTGACCGCGCCCCCGACCGCGTCGATGTGATCCCGGATCGTCCGAGCGTTCGTCTCGAGGTCGAACTCCGCCAGGATGCGCTGGCGGGCCGCGGCACCCATCCGAGCGCGAAGGAGGGGATCGTCCGCCAGCCGCCGGATGGCGACGGCGAGCGCGCTCGCGTCGCCAGGGGGGACGAGCAGGCCGGAGACTTCGTCCTCCACCAACTCGGGGATGCCGGACAACCGGCTGGCCACCACCGGGAGGCCGCAGCTCATCGCCTCCATCAACACGACCGGGATACCTTCGCGCTTGCCATTGCGTGCAACGACGCTCGGTGCGACGAGCAGGTCGGCTGCGCCGAGGGCGGCGACCACCTCGGAACGGGTCCGCCGGCCGTCGAGCGTCACGATGTCGCGAAGGCCGGCGTCATCGATCCGGGCCTGCAGCCGCACCTCGTCCTCGCCGTCTCCAATGAACCGGCACCGAATATCCACCCCGGCCTCGACCAGCAGGCGACATGCGTCGATGAGAAAGGCCTGCCCCTTCACCTCGTGGAGGGTGCCGATGGCGAGGATCGTGAACGGCCTTGCCGTACTGCCGACTTCGCCGACCGGCCGGAGTTGGGTGGTGTCCACCCCGCAGTGGACGACATGCACGCGGTCGTGCGCCCACTCGCCGCACTCCGCCACGATCTCGTCGAGGTTGTCCTTCGAGATCGCGATGACGAATGCGGCCTCGCGGACCTTGCGGTCCAGCATGTGGTGGTCCACATGCAGATCCGAACCGTGGGCGACGAAACTGAAGGGAATACCCGTCAAGCGGTGGATGATGAACCCCGCCGTCGCCGGATGACTCGAGAAATGGCAGTGGACGTGCCGCACCCCGAGCGTTTCCATGCGGTACGCCATGTGGACGACCTTGGGAAAGATCGCGAGGCCACCGAAGAAGTAATTCGCGCTGCCGAGCGTCCCGCGCAGCAGGCTCGCCAGGGCGCCCAGGTATGCCCGTGGATGTCGGCGCAGGGCGCGCAGCTGGCTGACGATGATCGCCCGTGACAGGAACGGCTCATACCGCGCCCGACCGACGAGCTCGAGCGCCTCGGGATGGCTGACCGACTCGCGCTCTCGCAGGAGCGGGAACAGCTCCACGCGTTGCTCCTGCCGTTCGATTGCCAGCAACTCGAACAGGATGAACGTCTCCGTCAGCTTCGGGAAACGCGACACGATATAGGCGATCGGCGCTCCTCGACGTTCGGTCTCGCTCGTGGAGCCCGGCTGCGGTGTCAGGCTCATGGTGCCGCGCCCGTCGGGACCGCGCCCGTCACACCGGCGCGGGCGGATGCCGGGCCGTGACCGTCGGGGTGGCTCACGTGCCATCGCCAGGCACTCCCGAGGATCGCGTCGAGATCGTAGCGTGGCTTCCAGCCAAGGAGGTCCCGGGCCACGCGTCCGTCGGCCCAGATGGCGCTCGGGTCACCCGGACGGCGTGGTTGCTCACGCGTCTCGATCCGTCGACCGCTCGCAGCGCGCGCGGCCTCGACGACCTCGAGCACCGATGCGCCCTTGCCGGTGCCGAGGTTCACGATCGCGCTCGCCCCACCGTCCATCAGGTGCTCCAGCGCGAGCGCGTGGGCGTCGGCGAGGTCCAGGACGTGGACATAGTCTCGGATGGCGGTGCCATCCGGGGTCGGATAGTCGGTCCCGAACACGTCGACGGTCTCGCGCTGACCGGCCGCCACCTTCATCACGACCGGGATCAGGTTCTCCGCGCTCCGCCAGTCCTCTCCGTTCGAGCCGTCGAGGGCCGCACCCGCTGCGTTGAAGTACCGCAGCGTCGCCGTGCGGACTCCATGGGGCCCCTCGAACCAGGCCGCCATGCGCTCCATCAGGAACTTGCTCTCGCCGTACGGATTCTCCGGGCGGACCGGGCTCGACTCGACGACCGGTAGCTCGTCAGGTGTGCCGTACACCGCGCAGGTACTGGACAGCACGAGTCGGTTCACGCCGGCATCGACCATCGCGCGCAGGAGCGACAGGCTGCCCGTCACGTTCACATCGAAGTACCGACCGGGGTCCGCCACGGACTCGCCGACCGACTTGATCGCGGCGAAGTGGACTACGGCATCCGCCCGGTGCTCTCGCAGGATGCAGCCGACCAGCGAGTCATCGCGGACGTCACCCACATGGAGGGGCACACCGGGCACGGCCGACGCGTGGCCGCGCTCGAGCGTATCAAGCACGGCCACGGCGTGGCCGTCCGCCACGAGCCGGCGGACCGTATGCGAGCCGATATAGCCGGCGCCGCCGGTGACGAGGACTCGCATGACCGGCTCAGCTCCGCTTCTGGTCCGTGCGCCGGGCAGCGGGGTTGCGTCGAGCGCGCGCGCGGACGACCGCCGGGGCTGGTTGGGGCATCGGTTGCGCATGCGTCGTCGACGTTTCCGGACCGAACGCGGTGGAGGCGGGGTGAAGATCGGGCTGGGTGGATTGAGCATCCTGGCGGAAGCGGCCTCGAGACCGCGCGTCGAGGACTACGCCGAGGACCGTCGCGCCGACGAGCGTGAGGCTTTCGACCGCATGGGCAAGCGCATCGCGTTTGGTCTGGTCGCGTCGAACGACCACCACGACCGCATCGGTCGCCCGAGCGTACACAAGCGCCTCCGCCGATCCCAACGTGGGCGGTCCCGCCACGACGACGAGGTCGTGATCGGCAAGGAGCCGGTCCATGATGGTGCGGACGATGCCGTCATCGAGTCGATCGAGACGGATCAGGCCGACCGGCACGACATGGAGCTCCGGCCCGGACGGGACAATGACCTCAGCCAGGTCGATCTGACCGCGGACGACCTCGGCCAGCCCCGGGCGATCGTCGAGGCCGAGCAAGGCCGAGGCCTCACCGTCGATGTCGTCACCGTCGACCAGTACCGTCCTGCGACCACTCGTGGCGAGCGCAGTCGCGAGATTGGCCGCCGTCTCGCCGGTACCGTCGCCGGATTGAGCTCCGACCACCAGAAGGCTGGTCACCGGGTGCTTGGTGTCGGCGAAGACGATCTTCGTGGCGACGATCCGGTAGGACGAGGCCATGCGCGAGATC